>NZ_VFVA01000013.1:0-153884 GCF_006442155.1 Mesorhizobium sp. B2-4-14
GGTACTCGTAGGGCGAAAGCCTTGGCCCCATATGCGATAGCCCTGCTTGCGGGGGGGGGGGAGATGTCCGGCAGGACAGAGGGGAAGGAACGCTACCGATAGGGACGCACGGTCATCAAGCCGTAGCAATGCCGATCCCAGATTGACGGACCAGAAACGGACCAGCCGAGATGCCAGTCGCACAATGGAAGAACCGCGCCGTCGCCGCTTCAATATTGGCCATCGCCGCGATCTTCTCTGCAACCATCGTCCGCGCCGGCGCCGGCAGCGCTCATCCCGGGCCGCTATCACGCGCGCAAGCCTTCGCGCGAGCCAACGCGCTGACCGCGCTTGGCCGGAAAATGTTCTTCGACCCCTCTCTGTCGGCCTCGGGCAAGCAGGCCTGCTCGTCCTGCCATGACCCGCGCCATGCCTTTGGCCCGGCCTCGGCCACGCCGGTCGAGAGGGGCGGGCCGAACCTCGACCGGCCGGGCGTCCGCGCGGTCCCCTCGCTGCGCTACCTGCAGGCGGCGCCCGCCTTCACCGAGCATTTCCACGATTCCGAGGACGAGGGCGACGAGAGCGTCGACAACGGGCCGACCGGCGGCCTGACCTGGGACGGCCGCGCCGACCACGGCAAGGACCAGGCGAAAATCCCCCTGCTCTCGCCTTTCGAGATGGCCAACAAGGATGAAGCCGCCGTCGCCGCCGCCTTGCGCAAGGCCGCCTATGCCGACGAAGTCAAGGCGGCCTTTGGCGACGACGTCTTCGACCATCCCGACGCTGCTTTCGGCGCCGCCGTCGAGGCGCTCGGCACCTTCGAGCAGAGCGCGCCCGACTTTTATCCCTATTCCAGCCGCTACGACGCCTTCCTCGCCGGCAAGGGGACACTCTCCGCCCGGGAATTGCGTGGCCGCGCGTTGTTCGAGAACGAGGCCAAGGGCAATTGCGCCAGTTGCCATCTCAGCGAACCCGCCAACAATGGCGAGCCGCCGCAATTCACCGATTTCGGCCTGATCGCCATCGCCGTGCCGCGCAACCCTGCCATTCCGGCCAATGCCGATCCCGCCTACGCCGATCTTGGCCTCTGTGGCCCGCTGCGCATGGATTTCAAAGGCCGCACCGAATACTGCGGCCTGTTCATGACGCCGACGCTGCGCAATGTCGCGCTGCGCCAGAGCTTCTTCCACAATGGCCGTTTCCACACGCTGCGCGACGCGGTCGCCTTCTATGCCAGCCGCGACACCGATCCGGGCCGCTGGTATCCAAGGAACGCCGACGGGACTGTCAACAAATATGACGACCTGCCAAAGGTTTATTGGCCAAACCTCAACCAGGACCCGCCCTTCAACGGCAAGAAGCCCGGCGACCAGCCGGCGCTGACGGATGCCGAGATCGACGACATCGTGGCTTTCTTGCAGACGCTGACGGATGCGGATCAATTGGTCGCGAAACCGGCGCAGTGAATGCGTGGCACGGATGACGCAAAGCTAGCTTCTGGCCTTGATGGCCAATTCCGAACGCAGCCGGGCCACTTCCGCGAGCAATGCCGGGATATCCTGCCGTGCCGCAGCAATGAAGCCTTGATCGGCGTTGGTGGCTCCCAGCAATTCTATGTCGGCATCGCTTCCGGTTCGGATGATATTCGACCCTGAAGTGTGATCGCGACCCTCAATCCAGGACTTCCATGGCCCTGATGTGGCACGTAAGCATCGCTCTGCAATTTCCTTGAGTTCCTGCTCTTCCATAATCCATCCCGGGCGTCAGAGGTGCTGCCAGATCACCTTCAGCGGTGAACCCATGGCTTGCTCAATCGTCCGCAATTGTTCACTGCTGACGGAGTTCACGCTCGGACTGATGACCGTAAGCGCACAAACGCCAAATGCCGCCGGCCAGACGTAGCGCAGATCGTTCAGCGAGGTCGGCCTGTGGCAGCATGGCGTGGTGACCGAAAGGTTCTCGAAGCGCAACTCAGCCGCTTGGTTCATCGCGTCGTCCCACCATTCCTCGATATCGCTGCCACAAAACGGACAATGGACGCTTTCCGTATTGGCTCCGGCGTCGAAGAAAGTCACCCCTTGCTCGTATTCGACAGCAATATGTCCCGCCGCCGGGAACAGCCCGTGCGCAGCATTCACAGCCGCAGTCGCCGCGTGTTGAGCCGGATACCAGTGTGGATTATAGGGCACCAGTCGCAGGTAGTTGTCAGACATTGCTCTCTCCGTCTCGGGCCAAGGATGAGCGTTCAACCAATAGCATGCAACAGCCGCGAGACCGTTCAGGCTAGATAATGAGGGTCTCTTTCCTTGACGTCTCTGCTGTTCCGCTGGCGCAAATTCCGCGTCCCGACATAGGCTTGCCGCCCCAGCCCTTCACAGCGCCCGAATAATACCCCCATCCACGCGAATATTCTGGCCGGTGATGTAGCCGGCTCCGTCCGAGGCCAGGAAGGCGATGGTCGCTGCAATCTCCTCCGACGTGCCGTAGCGCTGCATCGGCACGCTGTCGCGGCGCTCCTCTGTGATCGGCAGGCTGTCGATCCAGCCGGGCAGCACGTTGTTCATGCGCACATTGTCTGCCGCATAGGTGTTGGCGAAGATCTTGGTGTAGGCGGCAAGGCCGGCGCGGAACACGGCCGAGGTCGGGAACATCGCGTTCGGCTCGGCGACCCAGGCCGTCGAGATGTTGATGATGGCGCCGCCCTTCTGCTTGACCATCTGTGGCGCCATGATGCGCACCGGCCTGATGACGTTGAGCAGATAAACATCCATGCCGGTGTGCCATTGCTCGTCGGTGATGTCCAGGATCGGCGCGCGCGGCCCGTGGCCGCCGCTGTTGACCAGCACGTCGATGCGGCCATAGCGCTCCAATGTCAGGTCGGCGAGGCGCTGCAGGTCGTCGTTCGACAGGTTGGAACCGGTGACGCCGAGCCCGCCCAACTCCTTGGCCAGCGCCTCGCCCTTGCCCGAGGACGACAGGATGGCGACCTTGAAACCATCCGCCGCCAGCCGCTTGGCCGCCGCCGCCCCCATGCCGCTGCCGCCGGCCACGATGACAGCTGTTTTTTCTGAACTCATTGGGTTTTCCTCTCGGGTTGGCCGGCAACGGAACTGCCGCTTCGGCGTCGATATAGCCGGTTTTACCGGCCAGTTCGAACCGGAAAGACTGAATTCAGCCTGCAGAAAAACTCAACGCAATCCGGCGCCACCGGCCAGCCCTGAACCAGCTGGGGCAGCAACAGCCTTTATTGCTGATGTCCGGGGCCGCCCTATCTTTGCGCTCGCTGATTCCCGAACTCATCCGGCCAGGCGCCAATCGTTGCCCCAGCTTGCGGAGGACTATCCGATGAATGAAGACGAGAAAGCCATCAGGCAGGTGGTCGACACCTGGATGACGGCCAGCAAGAACGGTGACACGACGACCGTTCTCTCGCTCATGACCGATGACGTGATCTTCATGGTTCCCGGCCGGGAGCCGTTCGGCAAGGCGGCCTTCGCCAAGGCCTCGCAAGGCATGGCCGACGCGAAGATAGACGGAACGAGCGAAATCGTGGAACTGCAATTGCTTGGGGACTGGGCCTTTATCCGCAACCGCATTGAAATGAGCGTCATCTCGCCGGATGGCAGCGTCCATCGTTCGGGATATACGCTGACGCTGCTGCGCAAGGAGAAGGACGGCCAATGGCGCGTCGCGCGCGATGCGAACCTTCTTGCGACGAAAAAGGAATAGCCAGCATCGACAGGCACATATACGGCATCGATAGCCGGATCACCTCCGCTGACATGTCAGCGCCGATGACATGTCAGCGCCGCTGAGATGTCAGCGCCGGCTGCTGTCGGTGTCCAGCAGCAAGGCCAGATGACGCGCTGCCGCACTCTCGATGATCAGTTGTTCGAGATCGAAGTCGTTCAACTCGGTTTCGACCAGCTTCCGAATGGCCTCGATTGCATGAGAGAGCGAGATCGGTGCGAGCTTGGCCTGATCATCCAGGTAGCGGCCGATCTCGATGACTGCGTCCGCATCGACATTCCTTGGCAATTCTCGCATGGCCACCCCCATTCGGTTCGCCGACGAATAATAGCGCCGATTCGTTGTCCGCCGCATCATCTGTATGAATTCCAAAACGCCGCCCCCGGAATAGGAAGCCCCTACCCCTCCACCGTCTCCAGCACGCTGAGCAGCGTGCCTTCCATGTCCGGCTCCTCGCCGGAGCAGACGCACAGCACTTCGGCGTCGTCCTCACTGACCGACAGATAGGCATGGCCCATGGTGGAATCGATGTAGACGCTCTCGCCTTGCTTGAGCCGCACCGGCGCGTACAGGTCGGTGTGCAGTTCGATCTCGCCCTTGAGCACGATCAGGAACTCCTCGCCGGCATGCCTGGTCAGCGGGCCGAACTCCTCCGGCGTGCGGGCGCGCGCATAGGCATGGATCGGCACCATGCGTTTGCGCACCAGGTCGGTGGCGAGATACCGGTAGTCGTAGTTGCGGGTCAGCTGGCGCAGCGTGTTGGACTGTGACGTCACCGAGCGCCGGGTGCGCGCCGCCGGCTGCTTGCGGTCGCCGCTGAGCAGCTCCGTCACATGGATGCCGAGCCCCTCGCAGATCTGCAAGAGCTTGTCATAGCTCAGCGACATCTGGTCGTTCTCGACCTTGGACAGCGTCGACACCGCGACGCCGGTCAGCGCGCTGACTTCCTGCAAGGTCCAGCCATGCGTTTTTCTCAAGGCGCGCAGACAATCACCGAGGTTCGGTTGCTCCGACATTGTCAGCTCCATGGCGCGGCCACGAGACCGCCTGTTCACCCTACGTAGTCCAACTCCCCGCCACCATCAACAACGCCAGAAATTTTCTTATACGCTAAATATTGACTGGATACGAAATTATTTTTACAACTGATGGATGCAGTCGAATTCTCCCAAAAAAATCGTCGTTATCGGCGGCGGCATCGCCGGCCTGTCAGTGGCTGCCGCGGTGGCGGACTGGGCCGATGTTATTGTCCTCGAGCGCGAGCCGCATCTCGGCTACCACGCCAGCGGCCGCTCGGCCGCCCTGTTCACCGAGACCTACGGCAACCGGGTGGTGCGCGGGCTGACGCTGGCCAGCCGGCTGGCCATCGTGGAAGGCGGTTTCGTCGCCCATCGGCGCGGCGCGCTACATGTCGGCTGGAGCGGCGACGGCGACGCCATCGACAGGCTGGCCGGCGAATTGCAGGCGCTGGTGCCCAGCGTGCGGCGCCTGTGGGCGGCCGAACTCCACGCGCTGGTCCCGGTCATTGCCGCCGAGGCCACCTGCGGCGGCGTCTACGAGCCGGACGCGGTGGATGTCGACACGGGCAAGATGCTGGAGTCAAGCGCCTCGGCGCTGAAGGCCGGCGGCGGCATCATCCGCATCGGCGAGGAGGTCCGCGCCATTTCGCCCGACGGCGGCGGCCTGCGGGTGGAGACGAATGCTGGTGTCTATACGGCCGATATCGTCGTCAACGCCGCCGGTGCCTGGGTCGATGTCGTCGCCGGCATGGCGGGGCTCTCCGGCCTCGGTTTCCAGCCGAAACGGCGCACCGCCTTCCTGTTCGACCCGCCCGCCGGCACGGACATATCCGGCTGGCCGCTGGTCGTCGACCTGCACGAACAATTCTACTTCAAGCCCGATGCCGGCAGGTTGATCGGCTCGCTCGCCGACGAAACCGATAGCGAGCCTTGCGACGCCTATCCTGAAGACATCGACGTCGCCATCGCCGTCGACCGCATCGAGCAGGCGACGTCGATGCGCATCGACCGCCCGTCGACGCCCTGGGCCGGCCTGCGCACCTTCGCGCCGGACCGCACGCCAGTCGCCGGCTTCGACCCGCGCCTGCCCGGCTTCTTCTGGCTCGGCGGCCAGGGCGGCTACGGCTTCCAGGTATCGCTGACACTGGCCAGGCTGAGCGCGGCGCTGATGCGCGGCGAGCCTTTGCCCGCGGACGTCACGGCCCTTGGCGTCACTGCCACAGCGCTGGCGCCCGACCGCTTCCTTGTCCCGGCGGCGACGCCATGAAGTTCATGCCCTTCCCTCAACCCGTAAAGTGTCATCAGGAGCGTTTGCGATGAAATCCACCCTTCTGCGCGCAGTGCTTACCTCGACCCTTCTGGCTTCGTCCGTCCTTCTCGGCGGGCAGGCCTACGCCAAAACCCTGGTCTATTGCTCCGAAGCCAATCCCGAGACCTTCAACCCGGCGATCGGCATCGCCGATTCGACCATGGACGCCGCCGCCAAGACGATCTTCAACCGGCTGGTCGAGTTCAAGCCGGGCACGACCGAGGTCGGGCCGGCGCTGGCCGAGAGCTGGGATGTCTCGCCCGATGGCAAGACCTACACCTTCCACCTCAGGCACGGCGTGAAGTTCCAGTCGAACGAGCACTTTACGCCGACACGTGACTTCAACGCGGACGACGTGCTCTACACCTTCAACCGCCAGCGCGATGCAAATAATCCCTATCACAAGCTCGGCGGCGGCTCTTACGAGTATTTCAATGCGCTCGGCATGGGCACCCTGATCGACAAGATCGACAAGGTCGACGACTACACCGTGCGCTTCACGCTGACCGCGCCCAACGTCACCTTCCTGGCCGGCATCGCGCTCGACTATCTCTCCATCCTGTCGCTGGAGCAGACTGAGAAGATGGTCGCGGCCGGCACGCCGGAGCTGATCGACAGCATGCCGGTCGGCACCGGGCCGTTCGTGCTTCAGGCTTATGTGCCCGACAGCCAGGTCCGCTATGCCGCCAACAAGGATTACTGGCGCGGCGCGCCGAAGATCGACACGCTGGTCTTCGCCATCACCCCCGAGCCGACCAGCCGCGTCGAGCGCATCAAGGCCAATGAATGCCAGGTCGCCGCCCCGCCGCCGCCAAGCGCTGTCGCCGACCTGCGCAATGATCCCGACATCACCGTGCTCGACCTCAAGGGCCAGAACATCGGCATCCTCGGCTTCAATGTCGAACACCAGCCGTTGGGCGACAAGCGCGTGCGCACCGGACTGGCCAAGGCCATCGATCGCAAGGCGATCGTCGAGGCCGTCTATGCCGGCGCCGGCACCGTGGCCGGCAGCGTCGTGCCGCCGGCGCAGCTCGGCGCCGTCACCGATGCCGGCATCGACTATGATCCCGACGGTGCCAAAAAACTGCTGAAGGAAGCCGGCCACGAAAGCGGCCTCAAGATCAGCCTCTGGGCGATGCCGGTGTCGCGCCCCTACAACCCCAACGCCAAGCGCATGGCCGAGATGATCCAGGCCGACTGGGCGAAGGTGGGCGTCCAGTCCGAGATCGTCAGCTTCGAATGGGGCGAATATCTCAAACGCACCGCGGCGGGCGAACAGGACGCGTTTCTGCTCGGCGGCAGCAGCGACAATGGCGATCCCGACAACATGCTGAGCTATCTCCTGTCCTGCGACGGCGTGAAGGGCGGCTCCAACCGCTCGCGCTGGTGCGACAAGGACTTCGAAAAACTGCTGGATGAAGGCCGCGTCGCCGCCGACCCGAAGCAACGCGCCGCGATCTACGGGAAGGCGCAGGCGATCCTGAAGGACGAGGTGCCGGTGGCGCCGATCGCCCATTCGGTGGTGGCGATCCCGATCCGCAAGAGCGTGCTCAACTACGTGCTCGACCCCTTCGGCCGACAGAATTTCGCCGCCGTCGACATGGCGGAGTAGGATGCATCTTCTTCCTTCTCGCCTTGTGGGAGAAGGGAAGAACGAAATGACAAGCGAGACCACCATGCGTGAAAACCTGACCGCCCTCCTCAACCGTTACCTCGCCGATGGCGCGGTGGGTGCCTCGCTGGCCTATGCCCTCGACGGGGCGGCGCCGACCGCCCTCACCGCCGGCCTCGCCGACCGGCAGCACAATGTCGCCGTCGCGCCGAACCAGCTGTTCAAGATCGGCAGTTGCACCAAGACCTTCGTCGCCGCGGCACTCGTCAAGCTCGCCGAGACCGGCAAGCTCGATCTCGGCGCGCCGATCGCCGCCTGGTTCCCGGACCTGCCGGGCGCGAAAGATATTTCGGTGCGCCAGTTGATCAACCATCGCAGCGGCCTGCCGGAATTCGAATATTACATTCCGATGGATCCGAGCCGGCAATGGACACCCCGGCAATTGGTCGACATCGCCTTCGCCTCCGACAAGCAGAAGGCGCCGGGCGGCCCGGCCGTCTACAACAATACCGGTTATGTGCTGGCCGGCATGGTGATCGAGGCCGTTTCCGGACAGTCGCTCGGCGCCTGTGTCAGGAGCGCGGTCCTGCAGCCGCTCGGCCTGGACAACACCTGGTCGCCGGCGACCGAAGCCTTTCCGGAAAAGTCGATGGTGCGCGGCTACTACCACCGCCCGCCGCCGGCGCCGGACGCGCCCACCGACATCGCCTCGGGCGGCGAGATGTGGCGCATGGACGGCGTGCTGCCCTATTCGGATGACTTGCAGGATTCTTCGGACTCGTTCCCGTTCTCCGCCGCCTATGGCTGCGGCGACATGGTGTCGACGCCATCCGACATGGTGGGTTTCATGCGCGGCCTGTTCTCCGGCAGGCTGTTGTCGCCGCCTTTCTTCGCGGAGATGTTCGAACACCGCGTTCCCGCAAGCTTCCCCGGCACCCGCATGCGCGAGACGGGTGCGGGCATGTTTCAGAGCGCCTATGCCGATCGCGCCTTCTACGGCCACCAGGGCAGCATTCCGGGCTACGTCGCCGTCATGCTGCACGATCCCGCGTCAGGCCTCACCATCGCCATGACCAGCAATGTCGGCTCCGGCAACCGCCTCTCCTTCCAGGCGAGCGGCATGCACCCCGTGGTCGACCAGGCGATCGCGACAATCTTGCGGCTGTGATCTGGGTAGGAAATCGAACTGCTGCCTTCAGACAGCCTCACGTCCCAATCTATAGGCTGGCAAAATCCATATTTCAGAAACATCCTCAATTTCTGCAATAGCAGAATCCATATGTCAGATTCGATCAACTTCCAAAAGCTGCTTCATTTCCACGACATGTTGCTGAAATAACAATCGGCCCTGTTTCAGAAACTTGCCTACGCGGCGCTCCGGGATGGTGGAAGCCGCGCCGGGATATGAGATCTCCCGGATGCGAGACTAACTTTGCCGCTGCTGTTGAGCTTCAATCACCGCCATGTCGACACGGCCGGCTTCCAGGCGAGCGGCATGCACCCCGTGGTCGACCAGGCGATCCAAATCATTCTCGATTGAGGGCGTTCAGCCGCTCTGCCCGGACGACGGGTCGGGCAGGCCCGGCACCATCTGGCTCAGCACGCGATCGCGCAGGAAGACGTGATGGAAGATGGCCGCGGCCGCGTGCAGGCCGGCGAGCCACATGATGATATCGCCAAGCGTGCCATGGATCTCCGCCAGCGGAGCGCCCCAGGTGCCGGAAAACGGACCGATCGCTCCCAGGCCGTAGACCGTCACCGGGTGGCCGCCGAACCATGCACCGAGCATGGCGGTCGCCGGGACCGCGAACAACAGCGCGTAGAGCGCCCAGTGCGTTGCCTTCGAGGCGACCTCCATCCAGGTGGGCATGGCCGGGGCTTCGGGAATACGGTCGAACGGGCGCCAGACCAGGCGAATGACCAGCAGACAGAAAACGGCGAAGCCGAGCGACTCGTGAAGCCGCAGCGTCGACGCCCTGGCCGCCGAATAGACGCGCTCCGGCGGGCCACCCGCCGAAACCAGGAAGGCAATGAGCACCAGTAATGCCGTCAGCCAGTGCAATGCCTGGGCGAGGCCTCCGTAGCGGGTTGTCGTGCCGGACAGCGACATGCGAGAGCTCCGAAACAGTTGGACACGTTCCTCCCGCACCCCTCCCTGAACGTGCCCTCATTTCAATTGTTCCTCAAGTGGCTTCTATCCCGTGACGCGTGACGGGATGCGCCCGGCGCCCGCGAAGACCGAGGCGCCGCATCGAGGTGGAACGCTGCGCCGGGATATGAGACGCTGTCTGATCCCCGGACGCGAGGCCGCCGCCATGAAACCCACTTTGCCGCTGTTGTTGAGCCTCAATGGCGGTTATGTCGACACGGCCGGCTTCCTGGCGCTGCAGGGCCTGTTCACTGCGCATGTGACGGGAAATTTCGTCACCCTGGGTGCCTCGTTGGTACTCGGCATTTCAGGCGTGCTGGCGAAGCTGCTGGCGCTGCCGGTGTTCTGCGTCGTGGTCATCCTGACCCGGCTTGCCGGCGAGCGCTTGCGCAGGCGCGGACGACCGGCGCTCGGCGTGCTCTTGGCAGCCAAGCTGGCGCTGCTTGTCATCGGGGCCGCGCTCGCGATCCGGTTTGGCCCCTTTGCCAGCGGCGACAGCGCCGCCGCGATCCTCACCGGCATGGTGCTGGTCGCCGCGATGGCGATCCAGAACGCGGTGCATCGGGTCCATCTGGCCGCCGCGCCGCCCTCGACGCTGATGACCGGCACCACCACCCAGATCATGATCGATCTCGGGGACCTCATCGGCGGCGTGGTCCCGGACGCCCGGCCGGCTATTGTGGCGCGCCTCAAGCGCATGGCCGCGGCGGTCGCCGTATTCGCCGCCGGCTGCGCGGCCGCCGCTCTCGGTTATGCCTTCGCCAACATCTGGTGCTTCGCCGTGCCGCCGGTGATTGCGCTCATCGCGCTGCTGCAGCGGCTTTCCGCGCCCGAGGGGGAACCCAGCTAGCGGAAGAACCTCAATCGGTGTCCCGATCGGCCCATGGCCAAGGCCTGGCAAGTGTCTGACGGCGCCTGCCGCCTGCTGGCTTCATCGAGCGTCGCCGCGAAATACCGCTACCGCGGCCGCCACGATTTCCGCATTGTCCTTCGCCGTGCTGCCATCCGCCAGCGTCTTGCCGTCTTCCAGCCCGACTCGCGTCGACCAACGCTTCCGGCGCGCAAGCTCGACGAACGGCCAGACCGTGGTATCGACGCCATGCAGCAGGATCGGCCGCCGCACTTCGGCGCGCTCGAGTACTGCCGCGATGCCCTGCGCCTCGTCGAGCGCGGCGGACAGGTCCTGCATGTCGATCTCGATCAGGATGCGCAGCACCCGGTTGTGGCCCGCAAGCGCCACAAACCGTTCCGCGTCGGCCGTCGTGGCAAGCCCGGCCTCGATGCCGACGTCGCGTTGGCGCAACAGCTCCATCACGGCCGGCGCGTCGGCCTCGGAGAGATTGACCGAGGCATAGTCGGGCAGTTCGCGCCAGCCGGCGATTGCCTCGCGGGTGCGCGCGACGTCGTTCTCGATCCAGGCGCCGGTCGACACACCTATCAGCGTGCCGGGACAGGCGCCGCGCACCGCAAGAACCGTCGCGTCGACGGCCAGGCTTTCGCGCCCGTCGGCGCCGCGCGGATGCATATGCAGTTCGGCCGCACCGGCGGCGACGCAGGCCATGGCGTCGCTGGCCATCGCTCGCGCCGTCAGCGGCAGCGCTGGATGGAAATCACGCGGACGCGCGCCGTTGATGCAGGCCTGGACGATCATGGCACCACCTCGGGGCAGGAAGAGCCGCAGTCTAGTCGCGCAGGAAACGCTCGCAAAGACCAGGCAACCTCGCTCCTGACAGCGCGGCAGCCAAGCTGCCGTGCCCTTCGCCAAAGCTCCTTCCCGCATTTGAATAAAAACCGTCTGTGGATATTTACCCCGCGTTCCACCAGTTGGCCCAAGGTATATTAGGGCGAGGCAATGGAGGAACCATTGACCAGCGATTTTTCGGCCGCCCGTATTCACATCGAACGCGCCTACCACTATTTGCGCGGCAATGACGGGACGAGCCGCTCGGCCTGCGAGGCCCTCGACCTGCTGATCGAGATGGTGGCTGAAGCCCAGCACAGGTGCCCCGAGGCAGGCGCGCTGGAGTTCCCGCAAACGACGGTGCGGCAACCCTTATGATCATGACGCCTTGCGGGTGGGCGCTCTGCTTGCCGGCCTGGTCGCGCGGATAACGATCTGCTCCAGCGGTTCAGGCCGGTGCAGCAGGAACCCCTGGCCGAAATCGACCCCCATGGCCTGCAGGACGTCGAGCGTCTCCGGTTGCTCGATCTTCTCGGCCACGACGCCGCAGCCGACGCCGCGGGCAATGCCCGCTATGGCTGAGACGATCTCGCGGTCGAAGCGGCTCTCGGCGATATGCTCGATGAAGGAGCCGTCGATCTTGATGGCATCGACCGGAAAGCGCCTGAGATACTCGAACGAGCTCATGCCGGCGCCGAAATCGTCAAGGCTGACCCGGCATCGCCGCTCGCGCGCCTTGCGCACGAACGCCTCGGCGGCGTCGAAATTGGTGACGGCCGCGGTCTCGGTGATCTCGAAGCCGATGCCGGAATGCGGCGCCCCGGTTTCCTCGATGATGCTGTCGACGAAGTCCCACAGACCGGGATCGCTCAGCGTTTGTGCCGACAGGTTGAAGCCAAGCGTGATCGCGCCGGACTTCATGGCCGCGCCATGCAGCGAGAGCGCCGTGCGGATGATCCAGCGATCGAGCCTGGCGGCAATGCCGAAGCGCTCGGCCGCCGGGATGAATTCACTGGGCGGGATGAGCTTGCCGCCGCGCCCGGCCAGCCGCGCCAGCACCTCGACATGGCGGCTTTCCTGCCAGGGCCGGCCCAGCCGGTGGATCTCCTGGCCGAACAGTTTCAGCCGGCCGTCATCCATGGCGTCGACCGTGTCGGCGGCGAGCCGCGCCGCGTTGAGGCCGCCCGAGGCCGCCTCGGCCGAAAACACCGCGAAGCGATCGCGCCCCGCGGCCTTGGCCGCGTAGCAGGCGTCGTCGGCGCAGGCCAGCGCGTCGGCCACCGTGGTGGCGTGATCGTCGACGATCGCGATGCCGATGCTTGCCGCGAGCCGCCGCGAGGTCGCTGCAAGACCGAGATCGGCGCCGCGCACCGCCGCCAGGATGGCGACGGCCAATGGCTCGGCTCGCGCCGCGTCGCAATTGGGCACCAGCAGGGCAAACTCGTCGCCGCCGAGCCGCGCCGCATGCGCCGAGGGCGGCAAGCAGCGGCCAATGCCCGCCGAGACGCTCTTCAGCGCCAGATCACCAGCCGCGTGGCCGGCGAAGTCGTTGAGCGCCTTGAAGTAGTCGAGATCGACATAGAACACCGCCAGCGGCACGCCCGTGGCGATGTGGTCGGCGAGCAGCCTGTCGAAGGCGGCGCGGTTCCACAGGCCGGTCAGCGCGTCGTGACGGGCGGCGAAGGCAAGCTCCTGTTCGCGCAGCTTGTCCTCGGTGATGTCGCGCACCGTGCCGAGGATCTGGCCGGCGGCACCCGCGGCGGCAATGAACCGCACCAGCGATTCGATATGGCGGATCTCACCGTCGCGCCTGATGATGCGATATTGATTGGCGATGACGCCGTCCGTTTCGAGCGGAGCCCGGTGGGCGCGCTCGGTGGCTTCCTTGTCGTCGGGGTGCAGATAGCTGTGCCAGAGGTCGCCCGGCACCTCGTCGATATCGGCGACAAGGCCGAATATGTCCCTGGTGCGGGCGTCCCAGTAGCTCTTGTTGGTGGCGATGTCGAAATGCCAGATGCCGGTGCCGCTGGCGGCGAGCGCCAGGCGGAAGCGCACATTGACCTGTTCGAGCGCGGCTTCGGCCGCTTTCTGCTTCGAGATGTCGGTCTGCACGCCCATCAGCCGCAGCGGCTGCCCGTCCGCGCTGCGCTCGACGATGCCGCCGCGGTCGAGCACCCACACCCAGTGGCCCTGCTTGTGCTTCAGCCGGAGTTCGGTCTCGATGGTATCGGTCAGTCCGGCAATATGGCGGTCGCCGCTGGCCAGCGCCCGCTCGCGGTCGTCGGGATGGGTGAGTTGCAGCCAGAGGTCGCTGGTATTGGCAAGTTCATCCTCGTCATAGCCGAGCATGCGCGCCCAGGTGGCCGAATAGAAGCAGTCGCTGGTGCGCAGATCCCAGTCCCAGACGCCGAGATGGGCGCGCTCCAGCGCCTTGGCCCAGAATGCTCCGCTACGATTTTTCTTGTCCTGACGCGCCATGTCCTGCTTCGCCCGCCCCCACCATCGGACAATCTGCCGCAGAACCAGAGAAGAAACCGTTACTCGGCCTCGCGGGAGATAAAAATAGGCGCCTCGCCGTCCGCCGGCCCGCCGCCATTGGCTTTCGATTGGCGGGCAAGAACCGGAGTTTTGCGGGTCCGGGATGGTCTTATCGCTTACCCCGGGTCGGCGAAAACCGCCGATCCCTGCCAAACACCATAAAGGACCTCGCAATGACCAAACAGGAAGACAACAAGGCGGTCGTCGTCCGCTGGTTCACCGACTTCTGGGGTGAAACCTGCGATCTCTCCGTCGTCGACGACATCGCGGCACCCGACATGCTGCTCAAATATTCCTTGCATGAGCCGCGCCGGGGCCGTGACGACATCAAGGCCTTCATGACCGATTTCCGCGCCGCCTTCCCGGACCTCAACTTCTGGGCGACCGCCGATCTCATTGCCGAGGGCGATTATGTCGTCGGCCAGTGGGAGGGCGGCGGCACGCATACCGGCCCAGCCTTCGGCGATTTCCTCGCCGGCTCGCTCCCCGCCGCCACCGGCCGCGCCATGCGCTTCACCGGCACCACCGTGCTGAAGGTGATCGACGGCAGGATCGTCGAGGAAATCGGCCTCGATGACGGCGTCGCCGCCCTCACCCAGCTCGGCCTCATCAAGCCCGCCTGATCGGAGGGCCATCGCCGACGCGGCGGTGGTCCGCCTTCACAGGTGAAGCGGACGTGCTGCATCTTGGTCAACAAATTCTTGAAAACAAATAATGTATTATAAACATCTAATATCTTGAGGATTTACTTTGAACAGAGTGTAACCAACCGGTAATACATAGCATGTGAAATAGTAATCGGGTTTTAAGCGGCTGACGGGGCGTCCTTCGATGAGCATGCAGACCGGGCGGAGCGGCGAGGATGGTCGCTCCGGTGTCCTTCTTGGCCTGGATAGCGTGGCAACCAGGAGCGGCTGGCTGCTGACGGCCTTGTGTCTGGCCTATGTTTTGACGGCGGTTTGCCTTCGGCCGGAGCGTTACCTGCGGCTGTCCATACAGTATTTCGGGACATTCCTCAGCGTGCTGCCGGTTCTCCTGGTGGTTGGTCTCGGACTGGCGGCCCTGATATTAGGTGGGGCAAGGCCAATAGAGTTCATGGTGCACATGCTCAAGGAACGTGGGCCGGGGGCAGCGCGGGTCGTCCTCTTGTTCTTTCTCGGCATCACCGCTTTCACGGCGTTCAGGATCACCATACCGGAGATCGTGCCCTACTATGCCGATCCCAAGCTGGCCGAAATCGATCTTTCGCTGCACGGCATCGATCCTTGGGTATGGACGCACAGCATCGTTTCAGAGCCCGCCTCCATGCTGGTTTTCGAGGCCTACATGTCCTGGTGGTTCATGCAATGGTTCGGCGTCGTGCTCTTCGTCGCCTTCTGGAACGATCCCGCCCGGCGCCTCCGCTATCTCTGGGCATTCGCGCTCACCATGCTGGTATGCGGCACCGTTCTTGCAATCACACTGTCGTCCACCGGGCCGATATTCTACGAGCGGTTCTACGGCGACGACCGATTTGCCGGGGTGCTGGCCGCGCTGATGGCTGACCCGCATGCCTTGCCGGTAAGATTCGCCGCCAACTATCTGCTCGACGCACATGAGAGCGGCAGATCCCAGTTAGGCACCGGCATCACCGCGATGCCAAGCATGCATGTCGCCATCGCCACGCTCAACGCCTTCTTTCTCGGCGGTTTCGGCCGCCGCTGGGCCGTCGCCGGCTGGTGCTTTGCGGCACTCATCCTGTTCGGCTCGGTCTACACCGGCTGGCATTATGCGGTGGATGGCTATCTCTCGATCCTGGTCGTGTCCATGCTCTGGTACCTGACCGGGCGTTTCGTTCTGCCGCAAAGGAAGAGGGAGATCACCGGGATCGGGCTGCCAATGCCCGAACCCGTATCGCGATGATCAGGCCTGTCTGACATCATCAGCGGCAGCGAGAAATCATCTGCTTCGCCGCATGGCTGATGCCGGCGGTGATCGACAAAAGTCGACGGAACTTCGGACAACGGCCGGGCGGCATTGGCGCCGCCCGCCCCTGCCGGCTTACTGGCTTGGCGCCATCGCGTGTTCGCACGACACTTTCGGGTTCATGTCGGCGAAGGTGCCGGTCGGGTTGCCTTTCCAGGCCCAGACATGCAGTTCGTAAAACTCGCCCAGGCCATAGCGGTTGGGGGCGCTGTTGAAGTTGAATAGCTGTCCTTCCAGCGATGCCGGACCCTTGGAGGTGATGTATTCGACCGCCACCAGCTTCAGCGTGCCGTCGGCCATCGGCTCGTACATCACGGCTTCAGGACGGGCGATGTCGATCTTGTCGTCCTTCAGGTATTGGCCGTTGACGTAGTGGATGCCCATGGCGCCGCCGGTGATGCCGCTGGCGCAGGGAATGGGCGCATAGCCTTCGGCCGTAGCCGCCCTGACGTCGAGAAACCGGCTGTTCGCTGCCCGCACCTTGTCGGCCAGCGGATTGGGACCGGACGTGGCTTCAGCCGCCTCCTGATGCGCCTGCGCGACGCCGGTGCAGGCGCACAGCATGGCCGCGGCCGCGGCCATGAAGAGCCTGTTGCGAAAGTTCATTGTCATGCTCATTCCATTCTTCCTGAAAATGCACAGCGGGCCGGCCGCCGGAAATACGGAGGCCCGACAGGCAAGCGCTGTGGCTGTTGTTGCTTGGTGATCCCGGATAGGGTGCAAGAAATACCGGGAAGGATCATCCCTTCGGCAGATACGGGATCGTTCCGGCCAGATCGGTGTTGTCGATCAGCTGGAAGCGGCTGTCGCTGCCATCCTGACGCGCCGAAACGAAAGGCGCATAGGCAGGATCGTTGGCGAAGGCGCGTGCCGCTGCTTCCGACGGGAAGGCCATCAGCGCGATCAGCGTGGTGTCGAGCGGCTTGCCTTCAAGCGTCTTCACATTGCCGCTGCGCGACAGATATCTGCCGCCATGCTTGTGGACGAGGTCGTGCACCGAGGCGGCGTAAGCCGGCACCCACTTCGGGTCCTTCACCTTGATGTCTGCAATGACGTATGCGGTCATGGGTAGTCTCCTGGTTGCGGCGCACAGGGGGATCCCGTGCAACCGGCCAAAGGGCTCGCATGACCGGGCCCGCGCCAACCAGTCCGCGATCTGTACCGGGCCAGTACAGTTTCCGTACTGGCCGCTTCCTTCACGAGAGCCTAATGTTGCGCCCAGGTTCGAGGGAGGGACGTCGACCATGGTCCAGCACGGATACAAACAGTTCTGCCCGCTGTCGATGGCCGCCGAGGTGCTGTGCACCCGCTGGACGATGGTGCTGATGCGCGAACTGGTGGCGGGTTCCACCCGTTTCAACGACCTGCGCCGCGGCGTCCCCAAAATGTCGCCAACCCTTCTGTCGCAACGGCTGAAGGAGCTTGAACTCGCCGGCATCGTCGAGCGCAAGGAGGTCCAGGGCGAGAAGGGGATTTTCGACTATCGGCTGACTGAAGCCGGCCGGGATTTGCGCCCGGTCGTCGAGGCAATGGGCTTCTGGGGACAGAAATGGGTGGAGTCCCGGCTGTCGCTCAAGAACCTCGATCCATCGCTGTTGATGTGGGACATGCGGCGCAACCTGAACCCCTCGCCGCTGCCCGAGGGCCGCACGGTGATACAATTCCTGTATCAGGAGCTTCCGGCGTCCAAACGCTCGTGGTGGCTGATCGTCGAGAAGCACGGCGAGGTCGATCTGTGCTGGTACGATCCGGGTTTCGACGTCGACCTGTATGTCTCCACGGACCTCTACACGATGACGGCGATCTGGATGGGGCTGCTCACCGTCGAGAAGGCCGGCGCGAAGGTGGCCCTGACCGGCGATCAGGCGATCGGCAGGAAGATGCAGGCCTGGCTTGGGCTAAGCCCGTTCGCGATGGAGCCCAAGCGGGCGGCATAGGAGCGAGGCGAGCCTCAGCGATCCTGCGGCTCTTGGCAGGAAACGGGTGGCGGAGCCGGCCCTTGGCGGCTTCAATGGCGCCATGTTCATCACGCTTCAAAGAGAGCTGAAATCCGCGCCGCTGCCGGTGGCCGAAGATCCGCGCTGGAGGCTGATCGTCAGGCGCGACAAGTCGGCTGACGGCAAATTCTGGTATTCGGTGGCGACCACCGGCGTCTATTGCCGGCCCTCCTGTCCATCGCGGCGTGCCAACCTCAGGAATGTGCAGCTGCACGACACGCTGGCCCAGGCGAAGGCGACCGGTTTCCGCGCCTGCCGCCGCTGCAACCCGGATGGCCCGTCGATCGATGCCGGCAACGCCGCGATGGTCGCCAAGGCCTGCCGCATGATCGAGGACAGCGAGGAAGAACCCTCGCTTGACCAGCTGGCGGTCGCGGCGGGCCGCAGCCCCGGCTACTTCCATCGCGTCTTCAGGGCGATCACCGGACTGACACCGAAGGACTATGCCGCCGCGCGCCGTGCCGCCCGGGTCCGCCAAAGCCTGGAAGACGGCGTCAGCGTGACAGCCGCGATCTACGATGCCGGTTTCAATTCGAGCGGGCGCTTCTACGAGAAATCGACCGGCATGCTCGGCATGACGCCGACGCGCTACCGCGCCGGCGGCGCCAACGAAGACATCCGCTTCGCCGTCGGCGAATCCTCGCTCGGCGCCATCCTGGTCGCATCGAGCAAAAAAGGCGTCGCCGCGATCCTGCTTGGCGACGACCCGGACGCGCTGGTGCGCGACCTGCAGGACCGTTTCCCCAAGGCGCGGCTGATCGGCGGCGACCGCGACTACGAGGCGCTGGTCGCCCGCGTCGTCGGTTTCGTCGAGGCGCCGGCACTCGGTCTCGACCTGCCGCTCGACGTGCGCGGCACCGCCTTCCAGCAGCGCGTCTGGCAGGCCTTGCAGGACATCCCGGTCGGCGGCACCATATCCTACGCCGAGATCGCACAGCGCATCGGTGCGCCGAAGGCGACCCGTGCCATCGCGGCCGCCTGCGCCGCCAACGCGCATGCCATAGCCATTCCTTGCCATCGCGTGATCCGCAAGGACGGGACCCTGTCAGGCTATGCCTGGGGCGCCGAGCGCAAACGCGCGCTGCTCGAGCGGGAGGCCGGCGGGTCGATGAAAGCAGCCGACAACGCCCGCCGGTCTTCGCGGGGCTGACGACCGGCGATGCGCGCGATGGCAAGCTCTTCCGCCGCCGGTGCGAACAGCCAGATTTCCGCCGGCGCTGCCGTTAGCCGTGAGGATGCGAAATCACAGGTGTTGGCCGCCATCGGCGAGCTTGTCGATGCCGGCAAGGCCGAGTTGCGCCACGGGCCGAAAGGCGAGACCGAATTGCGGCTGCCGTCAGGCGAGGTTTTCGTGCTCGGCGAAGTCGCCGTCACGCGTGTCGCGTGAATATACTCAGCACCTGCGGCACTTACCTTTTCACCGCTCGTCCCCAGACCCCGAGATTCGAATTTGAAAGCAAGCATCGGAGTGAGAGACGCAAAGCAGACGTCTAGGGTCAGCCACACAGAAGGAGTGAAGGCAATGAACCTCATGCAAACCGACGTGCCGGCGGCACCCTTTGACGCCGCCACCCTCGCCACCATCGCCTACGCCATCGGCGAATCCGCGATCGGCACCATCCTGGCGGCGCGCAGCCGCATCGGCGTCTGCGCCATCCTGATCGGCTCCGACGCAGAAACACTGGAGCAGGATCTCGCCGACCGCTTCCCCGGCAGGATGCTGGCCGAGGACGGAGCCGCCCTGCGCGACGACCTCGTGGCAATCGCGCGCTTCATCGAGACGCCGGCCGCCGGCCTCGACCTGCCGCTCGATATGCGCCACGGCACGCCTTTCCAGCAAAGGGTGTGGGAGGTGCTGCGCACCATCCCGTGCGGTGCCACCATCACCTATACGGCCCTTGCCCGGCGCCTCGGCCTGCCCGATGGTGCCCGCGCCGTGGCGACGGCTTGTGCCGCCAACGCGATCGCGCTCGGCATTCCCTGCCACCGCGTCCTGCGCGCCGACGGCACGCTGTCCGGCTACCGTTGGGGCGTCGAGCGCAAGCGCGCTTTGCTCGACAGGGAGGCCGCGATATGAATGCCCACGCCAAGGTGGCCACAGCGGCGGTCGAAGCGGCGGAGACACGCATCGCAGGCTACGACTGGCAGGCCTTGGCCGCCGAACTCGACGGCTTCGGCTGCGCGGTGATGGAAAAGCTGCTGTCGCCGCAGGAGTGCCGGCAAATCGCCGGCCTCTATCCGCAGGAAGAGCATTTCCGCAGCCACATCCACATGGCCAGGCACGGTTTCGGCAAAGGCGAATACCGCTACTTCCGCTATCCCCTGCCGGACCTGATCGGCGGCCTGCGCACCGCACTCTATCCACGGCTGGCCGAAATCGCCAACCGGTGGAACGAGCGCATGGGGATCGCGATGCGCTATCCCGCGACGCATGCCGAATTTCTCGACCAGTGCCATGCCGCCGGACAGGTCAGGCCGACGCCGCTTCTGCTGCAATATGTGCCCGGCGACTTCAACTGCCTGCACCAGGATCTCTATGGCGATCTCGCCTTCCCGCTGCAGGTCGCGATCCTGCTTTCGGAGCCGGGCAAGGATTTCACCGGCGGCGAGTTCGCGCTGACCGAGCAGCGGCCGCGCATGCAGAGCCGGGTCGAGGTGGTGCCGCTGCGCCAGGGCGACGCCGTCGCCTTCGCCGTTCACAATCGGCCGGTGCAGGGTACGAAGGGCAACTACCGCGTCAATCTGCGCCACGGCGTCAGCCGCCTGCGCTCAGGCATGCGCCACACCGTTGGCATCATTTTTCATGATGCCACCTGAGTGCCGGCTCACGCCTCCCAATAAGGCGGATCGCCGAAGACATCGCGCAGCCATGCGATGAGCGCGCGCAGTTTGGCGGACCCGCGCCGGTCCTCGGGACAGGCGATGTAGATGGTGGCTCCTTCCGGCTCGGCACCGACATCGACGACCGCCAGTCGCTTGTCGGCAAGCTCCGCCTGGATGAAGTATGCGGGCAGCAGCGCCAGGCCGAGGCCGGCAAGCGCGGCATCGCGCATCAAAATCCCATTGTTGACGCGCAGCGCGGTTTCCGGGCGGATCGTCACCAGCCGCCGCGAAATCTTGAACCGCCAGTCGGCGGCACCCCGGATGGAAAAGATGATGCCCTTGTGGCGTTTCAGGTCCTCGATCGTCGCGGGCCGTCCAAACCGCTCGAGATAGTCCGGCGAAGCCACCAGAGAGCGGCGGCTGGAAGCCAGTTTCTTGACGATGACGGGTCCGTCCTCGACGACCGGCCCGTGACGCAAAATGGCGTCATAGCCCTCGGCCACTATGCTGACGAAGCGGTCATCGAGATCGAGCGTCAGTTCGATCCCCGGATGCCTGGCCAGGAAGCCGTACAGCGCCGGGCCGAGATGCAGGATGCCGAAACTGGTTGGAGCCGCTATCCTGAGCGGCCCGGCAAGTTCGCCCCGGCGCTCCGCGACTTCGGCGCTGGCATCGGCCACCTCCTGCATGATGCGCTTGGCGCGTTCGTAGAAACTGCGCCCCGTCTCGGTAATGGAGAGCTTGCGCGTCGTGCGATCGAGCAGCTTCGTGCCGAGGCTGCGCTCGAGTTCCGACAACCGCTCGCTGACGACCGATTTGGACAGCGCCATGCGCCTGGCCGCTTCGGTGATCGAACCGGATTCCGCGACGGCGACAAAGGCGGCGGCGGATTCGAGCTTCAGCATTGTTCGGCTTTCCCGAATTCACAATCAGGCGACCGTCGCCTAACGAAATCAAGGACATGGTGTCATAGTTGGCGAGGCCGCGATATGGCGGCCGCAAACAAAATCTCGGCGGGAGTATGGTATGTTTCGTCCTTTGGTCATCGTCCTTGGTCTGTTGGCAATGAGCGTTCCAGCTTCGGCCCGCGTGGTCCCCTTTCCGGCCGGTTTCAAGACGCGGACGATCGAGACCAACGGCACCAGCCTGCATGTGCGGGTTGGCGGAAAAGGCCCGGCGGTCGTGCTGCTGCACGGCTTTGCCGATACGGGAGACATGTGGGGAGCGGCAGCGATAAGGTTGATGAAAGATCACACGGTGATCGTGCCCGACCTGCGCGGCATGGGCCTTTCGGCGCATCCCGACGGCGGCTATACCAAGAAAAACCAGGCCGCGGACATCGCCGGCGTGATGAATGCGCTCAAGATCGACAAGGCCGATCTGGTGACGCACGACATCGGCAACATGGTCGGCTATGCGCTGGCCGCGCAATATCCGAAGCGCATCACCAAATGGGTCGTCATCGACGCGCCGCTGCCGGGCATTGGCGACTGGGACAAGATCAAGCAGAGCCCGCTTTTGTGGCACTTCAATTTCCGCGGCCCCGACATGGAACGGCTGGTCAAGGGCCGCGAGCGCATCTATCTCGATCGCTTCTACAACGAACTGTCGGCCGACCCGAAGAAGATCGACGAGGCGACGCGCGTCCACTACGCCAAGCTCTATGCCCGGCCGCATGCGATGCATGACGCCTTCGAGCAGTTCAAGGCATTCGATCAGGATGCGATCGACAACCCGGCGATGCTGGCCAGCGGCGGCAAGCTGACAATGCCGGTGCTGGCGGTGGGCGCCGAGAAATCGGCCGGCACGAGCCAGGCCGACATTCTGCGCCTCGTCGCCAGCGACGTGACCGGAGCCATCGTGCCCGCCTCCGGCCATTGGATCATGGAGGAAAACCCTGACGCCACCGTCAAGCTGATCACGGATTTCCTCGCCAGGTAACAACCTCGCGGAGCGGCCATTCCGGGCTTTGCCGAGACCGGTTTTGTAAGGCAAAACCGAACGGGGTTGACCGGCCACAGCCCCCGGTCACCCCGCCGGCGCGTAGCGGCTGACCACCATGCCGCAGGCATAGGCCTTCGAGGCGAGCAGCCGCAGCTTCCCGAAACCGCCCTGGTCGAAGATGCGGCGGCCCGCGCCCAGCACGGCCGGGTTGACGAACAGCTGGAACTCGTCGACCAGCCCGGCCGCGATCAGCGAGGAAGCAAAACCGGCGCCGCCGAAGACGGCGATGTCGCCGCCCTCGCCGGCCTTCAGCGCCGTGACCTCACGCGGCAGGTCGCCGCTCACCACCGTCGTGCGTTCCCATCGCGAGGCCTTGAGCCTGTCGCTCGGCACCACCTTGTGGGCCTCGACGATGCGCCGGGCGAAGGCGTAGAACGGATCGGCCGGATATTTCCGCGCCGCATTGCCCCAATGGGTGAGATAGCCCTCCTCGGCCATCTTTCGGCTGAGCAGGATGGTGTCGATGCCGGCGAACACGGCATTGAAGTCCCGCTTCAGTTCGGCGTCCCAGCCATTGTCGTCGCCCCATTCCCAGAGCTGCCAGTCATGGTCCTCATTGGCGCCGACGAAACCGTCGACCGATATCTGCATCTGAAGGATCAGCTTTTTCATGTCTGGATGTGCTCCTCGTCTCAATCGCCAAAGTGGTTTACTTCTGGAACCATTGACGCGAAACCAAAATGATGTCAATAGTAAAGTGATTTAGAAAGGGAACCATAGACATGTCGACGCGCGAAAGATCCGGCTGCCCGATCAACCTGTCGCTCGAACTGCTCGGCGACCGCTGGACGCTGCTTATCATCCGCGACCTGGTCTTCGCCGGGAAAAAGCATTTTCGCGAGTTCCTGCAATCGGATGAAGGCATTTCCTCGCGTACGTTGGCCGAGCGGCTGCAGACGCTGCAGGATGAAGGCATTCTCACCCGCAGCGACGACCCGACCCACGGGCTGAAGGCGATCTACCGGCTGACCGAGGCCGGTATCGACCTGTTGCCGGTGCTGGCCACGCTCGGCGCCTGGGGCAGCAAGCATCGCAAGGCCGACGATCATCTCGCCCGCATCGCCGACGAACTGGCCGCCGGCGGCGATGCGGCGCTGGAACGGATCAAGGCAGCGCTGCGCGCGGAGCATGCTGGATAGGGCCGTGGCAGGCCTTCCGTCCAGGTGATCGGTTTAATTTTAGCGTTTCGTAAAACAATACGTAGAAACCCCTGCTGTAGTACCTGGTACTGATCTGACGAGGGGCGCTGTCGTGTTGAAAGACTTCTGGGCTTCGGAGCGCGGCAATTTCGCGCTGACCACGGTGATCGCGATGCTGCCGCTGATGCTTGGCGTGGCCGGCGCGATCGATCTGGTGGGCACGAGCGACGACGCCGACCACTTGCAGAACTCGCTGGACGCGGCGGGACTCGCCATCGGGACAAAATATTATGCCGGCATGGCGGCTGGCGACGTGCAGCAACTCGGCCAGAACTTCTTCACGGCCAATATGCGCGCCGCCGACCAGCAGGAATATTCGGGAAGCGTCGCAGCCCTCTCGAGCGCCGCCAGCGGCGGCCCCAGCGCCTACTATATTTCGCTTTCGTCCAGCATCAGCCGTCCCAGCTTCATCAGCGCCCTGCCCCCCTGGCAAGCCTCGCGCTCCACCATGGTCAAGATCGTGCCCGGTGCGCAGGCCTGCGTACTTGCGCTCGATCCTCACGCATCCGCTGCGGTCAACCTGCAAGGCTCGACCGACGTCGCGATGAACCATTGCGTGATCGCCGCCAACTCGGACGCGGCCGATTCCGTCAACAGAGGCGGATCTGCGCTGGTGAGCGCCAGCTGCGTTTCGACCGTTGGCGGCACGTCCGGCCTCTTGCCGCCCAACGCCAGCTTGAGTTGCGGCAATCCGCTCGAACATCAGTACGCGTCGTTTGACCCGCTGGCTAACGTCACCCCTCCCCCTTACACGCTTTGCCAGAACGCACCCAACGGCAAATCCATCACCCTTTCGCCCGGCACCTATTGCGACAAGACATGGTCGGGAAACATCACGCTCAACCCCGGCGTCTACATACTGCGTGGGGTCACCATAAAGCCCGGCGGAAATGGCAGCCTCACCGGCCAGGGCGTGACGATATTCCTGATGGAAGGCGCGCAAATCTACATCAACGCAAATGAACAGGTGACCCTCTCGCCGCCCACCAGCGGCACCTATGCCGGCATCACCATATTCCAGGATCGCGGCAATACATCGCCGCTGACACTGAATGGCGGGGCCGGCTCGGTGATCAGCGGCTTCATCTACGCACCGGACGCGCCGATATTCTACGCGGGCAACTCGGATATGAATTCCCAGGGCGACTGCATCCGGCTCGTCGGCGATACCGTGCAGATGACAGGAAATTCGGCCGTGCAGTCGGATTGCGCGGCGGCGCTCGGAAATCGCGAAATGTATGCGGGCCGCCTGATCACGCTTGTCAAATGAGCCGAGAGAGCTGGCCGCCGGCGGCAAGCCGTCTCTGGAAGCGATGAAGACGGCGTTGCGGGCTGGACATATTGGTTAGGCGGCGATGCTTTTCCAGGTTCAAGCGAAGCAGCTTTCTTCTCTAAGCCAGCGCCGCCCCTCACCTGCCTGCCGGCATCCTCTCCCCGTAGAGTTACGGGGAGAGGATCGCTCATCGCCGATTTCGCCAATCTGCGGGACGCCTTCAACAAATCCGTTCCTTGCTTGACAATGATCCCTTTTTGTTCTTCATTCGTTCGCATCTATCAGCAACTGCGGATGAGCGGTCGGGAATGGAGACGACAGCCACCATCCTGCATGCCGATCTCGATGCCTTCTATGCCTCGGTCGAGCAGCTGCTCGATCCGTCGCTGCGCGGCAAGCCGATCGCGGTGGGTGGCGGCGTGGTGCTGGCCGCCTCCTATGAGGCACGCGCCTTTGGCGTGCGTGGCGGCATGCCGGGGCGCAAGGCGCGCGAGCTTTGCCCGCAGCTGATCTTCGTCGGCGGCAATTTCAGCCACTACCAGCGGCTGGGCGACGCGGCGATCAAGGTGCTCGACGATTTCACGCCGGTGGTGGAGCGCATCTCCATCGACGAAGCCTTCGCCGATGTCGCCGGCTGCACGCATCTGTTCGGCCCGCCGGACGAAATCGCCAAAACCATCCGCCGCCGCGTGCGGGCCGAACTCGGCCTGCCGATCTCGATCGGCGTGGCCCGTACCAAGCATCTGGCCAAGATCGCCTCGCAGGTGGCCAAGCCCGACGGGCTGGTGGTGGTCGATCCCGGAACCGAGCTTGCCTTCCTGCACGACCTGCCGGTCTCGCTGATGTGGGGCGTCGGCCCGGCGACCAGGGCGCGGCTGGCCGAAATCGGCATCGAGACCATCGGCCAGTTGGCCAGGACCCACAGCGGCGCGCTGACGCGACTGCTTGGCCCCGCCGCCGGCGAAAAACTCGCCGCCCTGTCGTGGAACCGCGACCCGAGAAAGCTGGAGACGAAGCGGCGGGCGCATTCTGCCGGCGCGCAATTGGCGCTTGGCCAGAAGCCCGCCGTGGCGCGGGTGATCGTGCCGACTTTGCTGCATCTGGCTGACCGTGTCGCCAGCCGGCTGCGCGCCAAGGCGCGGCCCGGCCGCACGGTGACGGTGCGCGTGCGCTTTGCCGATCTCCGCGCCGTGACGCGCTCGATCACGCTCGACCAGCCGATCTCGGCGACCACCATGCTGGCCGAAATCGCCGGCGATCTCGTGCGCGGCGTGCTCGCCGACCACCCTCGGGAGAAGACGATCTCGCTGCTGGCGATCTCGGTCTCGCATCTGGAGGAAAGCGCCGAGCTGCAGCTCGACCTGCCGCTCGGGCTTGCCGACGAGAAGCGCCGGCCCGGCACCCAGAAAGGCCTGGCACGCTTTGGCGCCGACCGCGCCATCGACAAGATCCGCGAGCGCTTCGGCAAGCAGGCGGTCGGCTACGGCGCCGTGGCGCTCGAAGCGGCGCGTTCGGTGCCCGACGAATTCAGGGAACTGGCGGAAAAGGAGCTGTGAGCGGACGGCGCACCCGTCTCAGCCTCTGATCGCCCTACCCGTCTGCTGCAGCAGCTCAAACGCCGCGAAGCGCTTGGCGTGCCAGCCGGTCAGCGACGCGTTGGGATGATAGGCTTCGCCGAGTTCCGACATGGCGGCCATGGCCGTCACCAGATCCTCATAGGCTCCAGCAGCGACGGCTCCGAGCATCGCCGAGCCCAGCAGCACCGGCTCCTGCGAGGTCGACGCCACCACAACCAGGCCGGTTGTATCGGCCAGCAGTTGGCGGACCAATGGGCTTTGGCCCGCGCCGCCGCTGACGACGATCGTATCGACGGCAATGCCCTTTTCGCGCTCGGCGCGCACGATCTGGCGCGCGCCATAGCCAAGACCGCAGATGCCGGCGACATAGAGCGCGACCAGGCTGTCGAGACTGGTGTCGAGATCGAGCCCGGCGATCAGCGCATGTGCGTCCGGATCGGCGAAAGGCGCGCGATTGCCAAGAAATTCCGGCACGACATGGATGCCGCCGGCCAGCGCCGGCACAGCCGCCGCCCCGCCCCGGCTTTCGGCCAGCAGCGACAGCCAGACGCTGAGAGTGAGCCCTGCGGCTCGTGCTTTCTCCGTCGCTTCGCCGGCTGCCGGATGCAAGCGCACCAGGTGGTCGATGGCCGCGCCTGCCGCCGATTGCCCGCCCTCGTTCAGCCATAGGCCCGGCACCATGGCCGAGAAATACGGACCCCAGACGCCGTCGACAAAAGCCGGCTCGGCCGTTGTTGACATGGTGCAGGCCGAGGTGCCGAAGACATAGGCCATGCGCGACAGAACACTGCCGGCTGCGCCGCGCGCGCCGACCGTGCCGATACCACCGGCATGCGCGTCGATCAGGCCCGCCGCTACGGCTGTTCCCTCGGCCAGGCCCAGCTCTGCGGCCGCTTGCGCCGTCAGCCCGCTGCCGAGTGCCGCACCGGCTGGCACGATCTCGGTGCCGATGCGCGTGAAGGCCTCGTCGGCGAGTGCCCCAAGGCCTATCTCGCGGAAATATCCTTCGTCCCATCGGTTTTCATGCGCGAGGTAGGTCCATTTGCAGGTCACCGTGCAGACCGAGCGGGCAAGGCTGCCGCTGGCACGCCAGGTCAGGAAGTCGGCGAGATCCAGAAACTGCCAGGCCGCGTCGAAGGTAGCAGGCAGGTTTTCGGTCAGCCACAGAAGTTTCGGCGTCTCCATTTCCGGCGAGATGACGCCGCCGACATAGTTCAGCACCGCCTCGCCACTGCGGTTGATGCGGCGCGCCTGTTCCGCCGCACGGTGATCCATCCACACGATGATGTTGCGCTCCGGATCGCCAGATGGGCCAACCGGCAGCGGCGCACCGCCTTCGCCCAGCACCACGAGCGAGCAGGTGGCGTCGAAGCCGATCCCGGCGATCGTCTCCGGCGCGGCGCCGGATTGGGCGACGGCCCCGCGCACCGCGGCGCACACCGCACGCCAGATGTCGCGGCTCGACTGCTCGACGATGTCGCCGGGCTCGCGCCACACCTTGATGTCCCGCTTGGCCGAGGCCAGCAGGGTGCCGGACAGATCGAACACCCCGGCGCGCGCGCTGCCGGTGCCGACGTCGATGCCTATGTAATGGGGCAAGGAAAACCTCTGATTTCAGGGAGCAGCAGGTCGTAAGCAGTGAGTGGACGGTGGTGAGGTGGAGCCCGGCTACCGACTACTCCTCAGAGATCATTGCTCTGCGGCAGGATCACGAGATCCCTGATGGTGACGTTCCTTGGCCGGGTCAGCATGAACATCACCGCTTCGGCCACTTCGCGCGGCTGCATCAGGCCACCGGCGGCGAGCTCTTCCTCGAGCTTTGCCTTCGGCCAGTCGTCGACCAACGCCGTCACCACCGGGCCGGGCGCCACCGCACCAACGCGCAAGCCGTGCCTGGCGACCTGCCGGCGCACCGTGTGGACAAAGGCCTGCACGGCATGCTTGGAGGCGGTGTAGATCGGCTCCCAGACCACCGGAACCAGTCCGGCGATCGAACTGGTGACGATGATGTCGCCGGTCTTGCGCTCGACCATGTGCGGCAGGACGGCCTGGATCGAGCGGAAGCAGGCGTTGATGTTGAGGTTCAGCACGCGATCCCAGAGGTCGGGATCGCCGTTTGCCACCTCGCCGCCGACATAGGCGCCGGCATTGGCGTGGAAGATGTCGAGCTGGCCGGCCTTTTCCAGGATCCGCGGCATCATCGTTGCAACGCTTGCCGGCTGCATCAGCTCGATCGACAGCGGGATCGCCTTCGGACCGAGTTCGGCACAGAGTGTGTTCAGCGTCGCCTCGGCGCGGTCGACCAGCACCACGGTGGCGCCTGCCGCCAGCATATGCCTGGCGCATTCCAGACCGATGCCTGAAGCCGCACCGGTGACGGCGGCAACTTTTCCGGACAGTTCTTCACTCATGTCTTCATTTCCTGTTGATGGGTTCAGGCTCGGCCATGAGAGACACGCGAGCGGCGTGCCAGCGAGTCGACGATGACTGCGATGGCAAGCACGGCGCCGGTGATCATGTACCGAAGCGACGAGGACAGATCGAGCAGCGTCAGCCCGCTGGCGATCGACTGGATGACGATGATGCCGAGCAGCGCCGAATAGGCACTGCCGCGACCGCCGAAGAGGCTGGTGCCGCCGATGACGGCGGCGGCGATGGCGTTGAGGTTGACGTCGCCGGTGCCGGCCTGCTGGCTGGCCGACGCAAGGCGGGCCGCCGATAGCACGCCGCCGAAAGCGGCCAGCATCGAGCACAGCACGAAGGCGCTGGAATAGATCTGCCCCACGTTGATGCCGGCACGCCGCGCCGCCTCGCGGTTGCCGCCAACCGCCGACATCGAGCGGCCCCATTTGGTCCGCGTCAGCGCGTAGTGCATGGCGATGACCAGGCCGACGAAAAGGCCGAACATCCAGGGAATGCCGCGTGCCTGGTTGAGATAGAAGACGATGAATTCCAGCACGAGCGTCATCGCCACGGCGCGCGTGATCAGGCCACCGCTCGACGGCGCCGACAAATTGGCGGCACGGCGGCGCGCCACGGTGCGCAGGCCGGTGACCAGCATGACGATGCCCGGCACGGCCGCCAGCCCGAAGGAAACCCATTTCGGCATCACCAGCAGCTGGCCGAAATTCACCAGGTTCGAGCCGTAAGGCAGGTTTATCGAGCCGGTCGATCCCAGAATGTAAAGCTGCAGGCCGAGTACCGCGAGCAGGCCCGCCAGCGTCGAGACGAAGCTCGGCATGCCCAGCCGATTGAACAAAAGCGCATAGAGCGCGCCGATGAAGCCGCCGAAGGCGACTGCGGCAAGAATGGCGAGCGCCACCGGCCAGCCCTGGTTGACCCAAAGCGAGCCGACCAGTGCGGAGGCAAAGCCGCTGATCGAGCCGACCGACAGGTCGATCTCGCCGACCATGAGCACACAGACGATGCCGAGCGCGATGACGCCGACGGTAGAGCAGTCAAACAGCAGGTTGACCAGGTTGCTGCTCGACAGGAAGATCGGGTTGATGCTGGCGAACACAGTCCAGATGATGACCAGCCCGACGATGACCGGCAGCGAACCGAGATCACCGGAACGCACGCGATCGGAAAAGGCGCGGATGGTGCCACCGATCCCGGCCTCGTGCCTGACGCGCACATCGGCACGGTCGAGCGGCGCTGGAGCGGGCTTCTGGGCTTCAAGGCTCATGAGTGTTGCTCCTGCGTGTGATCCGGCCTCGCCTGCCGGCGCTCCGCACGCCGCGAAACCGAATTGTTCGACGCGCCGGTGATGGCGCTGACCAGTTCCTGGTTCGAGGCGTCGGGCGTGAAGATACCGTTGTTGCGACCAAGCCGGAGCACGACGATACGGTCGGCCACCGCGCGCACGTCTTCCATGTTATGGCTGATGATGACGACGCCGAGGCCGCGATCGCGCACGCGTTCGATCAGGTTGAGCACCTCGGCCGTCTGCGCCACGCCGAGTGCGGCCGTCGGCTCGTCGAGCAGGATGAGTTTCGGCTCGAGCAGCAGCGACCGCGCGATCGCCACGGTCTGGCGCTGGCCGCCCGACAGCGACGCCACCACCTCGCGCACGCTTGGGATGCGCGCCGACAGTTCGTTGAGCAGCGTCCAGGCGCGCACTTCCATCGCCACTTCGTCGAGCCGCAAGGGGTTGAGCTCGCGGCCGAGAAAGATGTTGGCGACGATGTCGAGGTTCTCGCACAACGCCAGGTCCTGGAACACGGTGGCGATGCCGAGCGTGAGCGCGGCACTCGGGTCGGCAAGCACCACCTGCTTGCCTTGAAAACTGATGGCGCCCGAACTTGGCTGATGCACACCGGCAAGGATCTTGACCAGCGTCGACTTGCCGGCCCCATTGTCGCCCACCAGCGCCACCACTTCGCCGGCATGCACGTCGAGGTCGATGTCGGTGAGCGCCGAGACGGCGCCGAAATTCTTCGAAACACCACGCAGGCTGAGCACCAGCTCGCCTGCCGGATCCGCCGGAGTATCGATCATGCCTGGAACACCTCTTCAAACCAGTTCGGAATATGCGCTGTCCGGCCACGGCCGGACAGCGCAGCAGCTAAAAAGTCGCGGTCAGTTGATACCCAGCTTCTTGCAGCCTTCCGCGTAACGGTCGACGCACAGTTCAGCCGCGGTGTTGATCTTCTTGTCGATGATCTCGGCCTTCAGGTTTTCCTGCGTCACGACAGCAGGCGTGAACAGCTGCGAGGGGGTATCATACAGCGTCGTCTCGGCCTTTGGCGTCTCGCCCGAAAGCAGCTTCACAGCGACGTTCGCCGCCGCGGCCGCCACGATCTCGCTCGGCTTGGAGATGGTGTTGTACTGATCGCCGGCGATGATCAGCTGCAGCGCGGCGATCGTCGCGTCATTGCCGGTCACCGGCGGAACTGGGTCGACACCGGCGGCCTTGAAGGCAGCGATGGCGCCGCCGCCGGTGCCGTCATTGGCGGCAACCACGCCGAGGATCTTCGGACCGAAGCGGGTGATCTGGCCGCCTGTCCATTGCTGCGCCTTCGGCGGCGCCCATTCCGGTGTGTCGAATTCGGCCAGGATCTGGTAGCCGCTGTTGTCCAGTCCCTCATGGATACCCTTCTTGATCAGGCCGGCAGCCGCGTCGGTTGGTGAACCGTTGATCTGCAGCACACCGCCGGTGGCCGGATCGACCTTGAGCGCCTTCAGATGGGCGACCAGCGAATCAGCGATGGCCTTGCCGATGCCTTCATTGTTGAACGAGACATAGAAGTCGGCCGGAGCGGTCGGGATCGGCCGGTCATAGGCGATGACCTTGATGCCCTGGCTTTGCGCGAGCTTGACCAGCGAGGCAGCGGCGGTCGAGTCGACAGGGTCGAGCACGATCGCCTTGGCGCCTTGCGAGATCACCGAGTTGAACTGCTGCTGCTGGCGCGAGACGTCGGCATCGGCGTTCTGGTAGATCACCTTGCAGCCCGGGCACAGCTTCTTCATCTCGGCGGCGAAGCCGGGATAATCGTGCTGCTCGTAGCGGGTCGAGGCCTGGTCGGGCATCAGGAAGGCAACCGTGGCATCGGTGACCTCGGCGGCACGGACGCTGGCAGCGGTGCCGGCCAGCAGCGACAGCGCGAGCGCCGCCATGCCGGTCGACTTTATTGAAATTCTGGTCATTCGGTCTTCTCCGTTTCTGGATATGGTTGTAAGAAGGTCGTTGACTGCTTTGTGTAGAGACGCGACCTTTCCTGGTCCCAACTGGTATTGGGACCAGGGCCGGGAGGCGGCCTTTCCAGGCTGCGCCGACATCCTCCTGGCGCGGAGGATTTCCCGGACAAGCGCTCTCCATCGCGGACCGCTTCCTTGCGGTCCACGTCCTCATGTCGAAAACTGTATCTCCTCCCTTGGCTCCTCCCGTTAAGCGGCTTTTCCCGCGTTGATATTGTCGGCCAGCAGGCGTCTGAAACGCGAGGGCGGCATGCCCTTCTCCGCCAGGAATTGCCGGTTGAAATTGGACAGGTTGTTGAAGCCCACCTCGTAGCAGATGTCGGTGATCGAGGCCTGCTCGTCGCTCATGAGTATCTGGCAGGCAAGATTGATGCGCAGCCGCTTGACATACTGCACCAGCGACATGCCGGTGTGGCGGCGAAACGAACGCGAAAACGCGCCGGTCGATTGCCCGGCGATGGCCGCAAGGTCGGCCTCATCGAACAGCTGCGTCAGATTTTCCCTGATATAGGCGAGTGCTTTGTTCATGCCGGCTGTCATGTAGCCGGAGGGGTCGGGCCGGTAACTGGCGCTGGCCAGCAGCCGGATTTCCTGGGCGCGGCTGAGCAGGCCCGCGATCATCATGAACAGCTCGATGCGGCGCACGCCCTGCGCCTGCATCATCTCTTCCATCAGCGGCGCCAGCTCCTTGTTGGTGCGGGCGGAAAACAGCACGCCGCGCCGCGATGCCTCGAGCAGCGGGCCCAGCCCCGCGAGCTCCGGCAGAATATGCATGGCATCGCCGATGAAACTCTCCGAGAACTGGATGATGCGACCGCGCAGTGGAATGGAACTGTCGCGCGGAATGTCGCTGACCCAATTGTGCGGCAGGTTGGGTCCGGTCAGCACCAGATTGCCAGGCTCGAACTCGCCGATGAAGTCTCCCACGAAATACCGGCCGCTGGTGAAGATCACCTGATGAAGCTCGTATTCGGGATGGAAATGCCAGCGCACTGTGTGGAAGGGATAGCCGTGCGACCACGCTTTGAAAGACTCACCGCGTCTGATCTGGACAACTTCCAGGTCCGGTTCCATGTCCGTTTCCTCCCGGGCCGGCACGGATCATTGCCGCATTCGGCCCCAATTCCCTAAACCGGCCGAATTGGTTTCGGCTCTGCATTTCGAAACCACGGTACCGGCTCGTTTGAGCAGGCGCCACCACGATTCAGGGCAGCGGATGATACTTTTTTGACCGGGAGGGGATGCGGGGAAGCGATATTCGGACAGCCTTGCTGATTGCCGCGCAATGGTTCGCGCCGGCACCGAGAGGGGGCCACCGCCTACCCTCGTCCTGGCGCGTTGCCGCGGTCGATCTGTAGGCCCAGATCACCAAGCCCGCGCCGCCATGCAAGTTCCGTGATCGTAGGCATGTGCGCCATCACCCGAGGCCCTGCTTCAGCAGCTGTTCGAAGTTCGCGCCGCCATGGCTGGCCAGAGCCGAATTCCAAACAGTGTTCAGAGCCGTGCCGTGCCGAAAACCCGGTCCCAGAAAATCGACGTCACGCCGAAATTGGCGGTGTCATCGACATGGTGGTGCACCGCGTGGCGGCGCTTGAGCGTGTAAAGGTAGCTCGGATGGCTGGGGTGCCAGTGATGGATCATGTGGTGGACGCTGATGTACCAGAGATAGCCCAGCATCAGGCCGCAGCTCACCGCGCTCGCGGCCACGAAGCCGGAAACCAACCAGACAGGCAGGAACGCGACCAGCGCATGGACGCCCAGGCTGAGCCAGGTCGGCGTGCCCACCGAGCTGCGCTCCTCGACATGATGGCGGTCGTGCAGATCCCTGATCCAGGGAATGTGGTGAAGGACGAAGCGGTGCAGGACGTATTCGATCAAAGTCCACAGGCCAAGGCAGACCAGCATCGTGCCGATCCAGTCCGGCGCGCTCTCTTCTCCGGCCTCGATCAGCCCGGCCACCCCCAATATGGCGATGACCAGGGGATAGACCACGAAGTCGCTGTAGTAGCCGATCAGACCCAGTTGCATTCGGACGCCCCACTGACTTTCGACGCCAAAACGATGCTATCAGATTGCCGAACTCGCTGGTGAGGTGCAATGCAGATGCATCTGAAATAGCGTCGCAATTCCCTGATGCAAGGATCGGCACCCATCATCCCGGACGAATCAGATGGCGGCCGAAGTCGCACCGGCGCCACAAACGGACATGCAAAAATGGCAAAACGCAGTGCGGGATTGCTGATCTATCATCGACGCGATGGCGATATCAGGGTGCTTCTGGTTCATCCCGGCGGACCGTTCTGGGCGAAGAAGGACGATGGCGCCTGGTCGATCCCGAAGGGCCTCGTCGGCGAAGACGAGGATGAGCTCGCGGCAGCGCAACGCGAAACCGAGGAAGAGCTCGGCCTCAAGGTGGAAGGCCCGTTCGAGCGTCTCGGCGACTACAGGCAGCCGGGCGGCAAGATCGTTGTGGCCTGGTCCGCCGAAACCAGAACCGGGATCGATGTGGCCACGATCAAGAGCAACATCTTCACGATGGAATGGCCGCCGCGGTCCGGGTCGATGAAGGAATTTCCGGAGGTCGACAGAGCGGGTTGGTTCAGCCTGCCCGAGGCCGAGGTCAAGATCCTTGCCGGCCAGCGGCCGATGCTGACGGATTTGTTAGCGCAGTTGGATGGCGCGTGATTGTCTCCCTGCCTTTTGTGGGGCCGAGGAGACCCGTGGCTCGCCCCGGCACCAGCGTGCGCGCATTCTCGCCATGGACGGAGAACCGCAATTCCTCTGGCCGCCTGCCGGACCATTCGAGCCCGGCTCTGTCGCGATGGATGCGCACGGACAGATCATTGTAGCGGTCGACGAAGTCTGGCTGGCCAGGATCGTGCCGCGTGCTGCGTCCGTCCAGCGCACCTCGCCGAACCGGGGAACCTCCTGCCAACAGCTGTTTCGCCACCGAGCCGATGACGGCGATCGTCTCGATCTCGGGAATGGGCGCCGCAACGGGCGCGACTTCCGGGATTGACGCGCATGTCTGCTCGCTGCAATGTCTATTAACCAGCTGTTAACCTTGCGACGGCGGAGATCGGGGGCACTTTGGAACCGTTTCTGGACGCGAACCTGCTGAATTGGGACGATCGGGCCGAAATACACGCGACCGACAGAACAGGCAGCTACCGCATCGAGAATGTGCTGGCTGGCGGATCCAATCTCTATGAGCTGGAAACGCGCGAGGTCGGAGACATTTTCGGCAAGGACATCGTCCATCTGCAATGTCATATCGGGCTTGACACGATCAGCCTGAGGAATCTCGGCGCGGGCAGCGTGACCGGCCTGGACTTTTCACCGAGGGCGATCGCTGCGGCGCGGGATTTCGCCTCCAAGGCAGGCAGTGACGTTCGCTTCGTGGAGGCGCCGCTATACGAGGCGGTCGAAGCGCTCGACCAGACCTATGACGTGGTCTACGTCACCTGGGGGTCGGTGAACTGGCTTGACGATGTCTTTCGTTGGGCGCGGGTGGTCGCCGATCTTCTGCGGCCCGGCGGCCGGCTGTACATGGCCGAGGGCCATCCCTTGATGTTCCAGTGCAATCGCAAGGCTGCCGCCCTCGAATTGAAGGACGACTGGCGAACGCCGGTGGCGCGACCGCTCGCCTGGAACGAGAAGCAGACCTATACCGGCGATGAACGAACCTTGAAGCATCCTCGATACTATGAGTGGATCCATCCGATCAGCGATGTGGTGAACGCGCTGATCGCAGCGGGGCTGACGCTCGATTTTCTCAACGAGCATGACACGGTTTCCTGGAAGCATTTTTCTTTCGCGGTGAGGGCCGGCAAGGATATGTACGGTCTGCCCGAAAAAACTGCAAAGATTCCAATGGCCTATTCAATTGGAGCAACCAAGCGCGGCGTCGGGACGTATCGGATCGTCCAGAAAAAAGTCGATAGCCACTAAGCCGCTATGTGGCGAGTGCTGGTGCGATTGCCCGCGCCAGCGCCGAAGGCGCAAAAATTTTAAAGACTGTGAAGGCCAAAATTAAGTTATTGCGAACTAATATTCCCTTATGAGGCTCACCCGGAGAGCCTGACAAGCACAGGGAATCTCGCCCTATTGGCTCTTTTCGCCAAAATGCTAGGCCGCGTAAGGGGGGCCGTATTCTCGCCGGCAAGGATCCCGGTGGGGATTGCGATTGTGGTTATTGCCGTTTGCGCGGCGTTCGCGGACCATCAGAACAGGATCGTTGCGGACCAGGCCGCCCGCGTGGATGTGCTGGCCAAGGTCAATGTCATTCGCGCCAAGCTCGAAGGAAACATTAATGGCAACCTTCAGCTGGTTCGAGGTCTGGTCGCCGCGGTCACGACCGAACCATACATGGGAGAGCAACGCTTCACGGAACTTGCCAGCCGCCTGTTCAGCGAAGAGTCCCAACTTCGCAATATTGCCGGCGCGCCCGACCTGGTCATTTCCTTGATGTACCCGATGGCCGGCAACGAGAAGGCCATCGGTCTCGATTACCGCAAGAACGACCAGCAGCGCGCGGCTGCCCTGCGTGCGCGCGACGAGCGCAAGCTCGTTCTCGCTGGCCCGGTCGATCTGGCGCAGGGAGGACAGGCTTTCATCGGTCGATTCCCGGTATTCGTAAAAAGCGCGGGCAACACCGACCGGTTCTGGGGCATTGTTTCCGCGGTCGTCGACGTGCAGCGCCTTTACCAGGCGACGGGTCTCCTCGACAAGAATCTCGGGATTGACGTGGCGCTCATCGGCAGTGATTCCTCTGGCGCGAAGGGAGTCCAGTTCTTCGGTGACGAGAGAGTCATCAAAAACAATCCGGTGACGGCCGACGTTCTGCTCCCGTCGGGCTCCTGGCAGATCGCCGCCATTCCCAAGAACGGTTGGCCCGCCACTCCCGCCAACGCATGGCTGCTGAGGGCGATCATGGCGGCAGCGGCCGCACTGATCTTGATCCCCTTCCTGGCGGCAGGCCGCCTTATCGACGAGAGGCAGCGAAACTACTGGGAACTGCATCGGCTGTCGCGACGGCTGGAACTTGCTCTGGAGGCGTCGGCCATCGGAGTATGGGAGCACGACCTCGAAACCAACCATCTCACGTGGGACGATCGGGTCAACGAGATCTATGGCAGAGAGCCCGATGGCGGATCGCGCGGATATTCGGACTGGGCCGGAGCCATTCATCCTGCCGATCTGCCTGGCGCGCTTGCGGATTTCGACAAGGCAGTGGCCGGGCGAAGCACATATTCGTCGGAATACCGGATTGTTCGGCCGAACGGCGAAATTCGTCACGTCCGGTCCACGGCGATCTTCTACGAGATCGCAAACAATTCGCCTCGAATGGTCGGCGCGGAGTGGGACGTGACGGCAGACGTCTTGCTGAATACCGATCTGGTTCGCGCAAAACAGCTGACCGAGTCGAAAAATACCGAACTCGAGGCTGCCAAGGCGCGCATAGAACACATCGCCCTGCACGATTCGCTGACGGATTTGCCCAATCGGCGTTATCTGGACCAGGTGCTGGAAGATCATGCGGCAAAGGCCAGACTCGACGGCGGCTGCGCGGCGCTGCTTCACATGGATCTGGACCGCTTCAAGCACATCAACGATACGCTTGGTCATGCGGCGGGCGACGCAATGCTGGTACACGCGTCGTCCGTTCTCAAATCCAACGTCGGCGACCGCGGTTTTGTCGCTCGGATTGGAGGAGACGAATTCATCGTGCTCTGCACGGTGCACGGCGATGTCGGCCAGGCCGCGGCGCTCGCCGACAACATCATCGAGCAGATGCGCAGACCTGTTTATTACCACGGCCATCAATGTCGGTTTGGCGTCAGCGTCGGAATTGCGATCGACAATGATAGTGACGCCGATGCCAGGCAGTTGCTGGTGAATGCCGATATTGCCCTCTACCGGGCAAAGACGCGGGGCCGCAACCGCTATGAATTCTTCAGTGGAGAACTGCAAAGCGAAATCGTAAACACGAAGAGAGTTGCCGACGAGATTCTAGCCGGTCTCGAGCGAGACGAATTCATCGTATTCTACCAGCCTCAATTCGATGCAAAGACCCTGGAGATCGTCGGCGTTGAAGCGCTGGCGCGGTGGAGGCATCCAGAGAAGGGGATTCTGACGCCTGACGCTTTCCTGAAGACCGCTGAAGAACTGAACGTCGTGTCGGAGATAGACCGGAAAGTCCTCCAGCAATCGCTTGTGGATTTCGAAGCGTGGTCCGCCGACAAGATCGGTATTCCGCGCGTGTCAGTCAACGTATCGGCACGACGCCTTCAAGACGAGGAACTCCTGAAGAGCTTGCGTGACCTCAACATCAGAAAGGGGACTTTTTCCTTTGAACTCGTCGAGTCGATCTTCCTCGACAACAATGATGATCTGGTCACATGGAACGTCGAGCAGATCAAGGAACTCGGCATCGACATCGAAATCGACGATTTCGGCACCGGTTATGCCTCTATTGTCAGCCTGCTCAAATTGCAGCCTCGCCGCCTGAAGATAGATCGTCAGTTGGTGGACCCTATCGTGAACTCACCCCAGCGACGGCAGGTCGTCTCGTCGATCATCGAAATCGGCAAATCCCTAGGTATCGAGATCATAGCCGAAGGCGTCGAGACGATGAAGCACGCACGTGTGCTCAAAGGGCTTGGCTGCGACATATTGCAAGGCTACGCATTCGGGCACGCAATGGATTCCGACCGGCTGAGAAGCTTTGCTCGATCTCGACGGTTGCCCGTGGCAAGCTAGAGCAATTCCAGGAAAAGTGCGTAGCGGTTTTCCGTCCGGAATTGCGTATCAGAAAGCGTCGTGCGCCTCAGCCAAACCGCGCAGCCGTCCACGCCCCGCCCGCCGCGTTCGACTCCACCGCCGCGGCGACGAACTTCACGCCGCGCGCGCCGTCGACGACATCGGGAACCCGCGCCGCGTGCGCTGGATCGACCACGCCGCCCGACCGATGGGCGCGGATGATGTCGGCGGCGTCGCGGTAGAAATTGGCGAAGGCCTCGATATAGCCCTCGGGGTGCGCCGCCGGCATGCGTGAGACGCGCCGGCTTTCCTCGGTCGAGCCATGGCCGCCGCGCACCAGCGTGCGGGTTTCCTCGCCATATCGGGAGAAGCGCAATTCCTCCGGCCGGCCACCCGACCATTCGAGGCCGGCTCTGTCGCCATAGATGCGCACGGAGAGGTCGTTGTAGTGGCCTGGCGACGTCTGGCTGGCCAGGATCGTGCCGCGCCCCCCACCCGTCCAGCGCACCAGTACATGCGCGTTGTCGTCGAGCCGACGCCCCGGCACGGCGGTGAACAGGTCGGCCGACACAGCCTCGGCCTCGCGGCCGCTGATGTAGCTCGCCAGGTTGAAGGCATGCACGCCGATATCGGCCAGCACCGCCGACTGCCCTGCCCTTGCCGGATCGGTGCGCCATTCCGCCTGCTTCTGGCCCTCGGCGTCGATCGGCTTGGTCAGCCAGTCCTGGATATAGGCGCCATGCACGGACACGATGCGGCCGAGCTCGCCCGCCATCACCATTTCGCGCGCCTGGCGCACCATGGCGTAGCCGGTGTTGTTGAGGGTGACGACGAAGCGCCGCTTTCGCGCCCGCGTCAGCGCCACCAGCGCCTCGGCGTCGCCAAGCGTGGTCGACAGCGGCTTGTCGCAGATGACGTCGATGCCGGCCTCGAGGAAGGCGGTGGCGATCGGCGCGTGCAGATGATTGGGCGTGACGATGACGACCGCCTCGATGCCGTCCGGCCGCGCGGCTTCCGCCCTGGCCATGGCGTGGTAGTCGGCATAGCTGCGCTCCGGCGCGATGCCGATCTCGGCGGCCGAGGCGGCGGCATTCTCCGGATCGGACGACAGCGCCCCGGCGACCAGCACGATCTGGTCGTCGAGCCGCATGGCCAGCCGATGCACGGCGCCGATGAAGGCATTGCGCCCGCCGCCGACCATGCCGACCCTCAGGCGCTTCCCCGCCGATCCGTCCGATGTTGCGTAGACCATGTTGTTCTCCTCCGGCTATCTAGCCAATTCCTCGGCATAAAAGGTTTTGGGTCAGTACCCACCGTCGAGTTCTGTGGCGCCCCTCTCTGTCCTGCCGGACATCTCCCCCACTTGGGGGGAGATTGGCAACGTCAACTGCGGCGCCTTCATGCGATGGTGGTAGTTGGCGAAAGTAGAGGCGACGTCCGATCTCCCTCCTTGTGGGGGAGATGTCCGGCAGGACAGAGGGGGGCGCCGTAGAGCACCACCTTTGAACCGTTCGCATCCAAGACCACAATTCGCCATCGAACAGGATTTCCAATTTCCATATTGTAAAACGATCGTGCCGCGCTAGCCTGAAATCATGAGCGGGGCGCGCAAATCATCCGGTCGATCCAGTGCCGACGAGGCCGCGACGCGCAAGCGCGGGCGCTCGCTGGCGGCATTGGGCTATATCCAGCCGCAAACCTATGAGGAACTGCGCGCGGTGCTGTCGTCGGGCACCGTGCATTTCCCCAAGCGGCTGCGCCAGGTGGCGATCTTCCTTTGGCAGCACCCGAGCGACGTCGCGCTCGGCACCATCGCGCAGGTGGCGGCCCAGGCCGGCGTGCAGCCCTCGACGCTGGTGCGCTTCGCGCAGATCTTCGGCTATTCCGGATTTTCCGATTTCCAGGGCCTGTTCAAGGAGCATGTGAAGGGCTCGTGGCCGGAAGGGCGTGGCGAACAGCGCAGCGAGGCCGAGCCCAATGCTCGGCTGCATTTCCTGCACGGCATGGTCGGCGCCTCGCAAGCTTCGCTTGGCCGCATCGAGGCCGGCTTGGACGTCGGGAGTTTCGAGAAGATGGTGACGCTGCTGGCCGCCGCCGACCTGATCTATGTCATCGGCTCCAAGCGCGCCTTTCCCGTCACCGCCTATGTGTCGCTGACGCTCTCGCAGCAAGGCGTGCGCAACGTGCTGGTCGACAATGTCGGCTCGACCGCGCTCGACCAGGTCGGCTGCATCGGCAGCCGGGACGCCGTGCTGGCGGTCTCCTTCAGCCCCTACAATTCGATCACGCCCGACCTCGTCGCCGTGGCGCATGAGCGCAAGGCCCGCATCGTCACCATAACCGACAGCACCTTCAGCCCGCTGACCCGGCTGTCGGACAGCTGGCTGGAGGTGGTGGAATCCGACTTCGCCGGCTTCCGCTCGCTGGCCGCCTCGCTGGCGGTCGGCATGGCGCTGGTCCATGGCGTGGTGGCGCGGCGCGGCAAGTAAGGCATTGAGGCAATCGCCTTTCGTCAATGACAGTTCCGACCATCAACTGCCAAAGTCAGCGCCGCCCCTCATCGCCCTGCCGGGCACTTCTCCCCGTATAGTGACGGGGAGAAGGGGCTGGCAGCAAGGCAGGCGACCGCATCGCAAGGTCGATAATTGGCGAAAGTGGCGACGAGCTCTCCTCTCCCCGTCCCTATACGGGGAGAGGATGCCGGCAGGCAGGTGAGGGGCAGCGCCAACCAGCAGCGATTGTCCTGTGAACCCACGCTGAAACAATTGACTATCTGGGAACCATCGTTCGATATTTCAAAAAATAGAAACTTTGTTCCGGGAGGAGGAATGGAGATCAGGCTCGACGGCAAGGTGATTTTGGTCACCGGGTCGACGCAAGGCATCGGCCGCGCCATCGCCGAGACGCTGGCGCGCTCCGGCGCGGCGGGCCTTCTGGTCACCGGCCGCGACAAGATGCGTGGCGACGCCGTGGCGGCGGAGCTTTCGCAATTGGGCACGCCGACCGTCTTCGTCGCCGCCGACCTTGCGGATCCGCAAGCCCCTGCCCTCCTGGCGCAATCCTGCATAGAGCGGTTCGGCCGCATCGACGGTCTCGTCAATGCCGCCGGCCTCACCGACCGTGCCTCCTTCCTCGATGCCAGCCTCGACGACTGGGCCTCGTTGTTCGCCGTCAATGCCCGCGCGCCCTTCTTCCTGATGCAGGCGGTCATCGCCGACATGAAGAAGCGCGGACAGGGCGGCGCTATTCTCAACATCCTGTCGATCAACGCGCATTGCGGCGCGCCCGAACTCGCCGTCTATTCCGCCACCAAGGGCGCGCTGGCGACGCTGACCAAGAATGCCGCCAACGCCCACCGTTTCGACCGCATCCGCGTCAACGGCATCAATGTCGGCTGGACCGACACGCCCGCCGAACGCGTCATGCAGGCCGAGACGCTCGGCCACGGTCCGGGCTGGCTCGACGCCGCCAATGCCGCGCAGCCATTCGGCAGGCTGCTGACGCCACACGATATCGCAAATCTTGCCGTCTTCCTGCTCTCCGATGCCGCCGGCCCGATGACCGGCGCCGTGATCGATCAGGAGCAGTCGGTGATCGGGGCGAACCGGTGAACGCTTTGCCTGAAACGCTCGGGCCCGAGTTGCTGGAGAGGCTTCCCGCCACCGTCCAGAGGCCGGCCTACGACCGCGCCGCGCTCCAACCCGGTATGGCGCATCTGGGCGTCGGCGCCTTCCACCGCTGCCATCAGGCCGAATACACGGATGATCTTTTGTCGCGCCAGTTCGACCGCTGGGGCATTGTCGGCATCAACATCCGCCCGCCTCACCTCGCCAAGACGCTGGGCCGCCAAAGCGGGCTCTACACCAGGCTGATCCGAGAGAACGATCACGTCGAGGCGCGCGTCATCGGCAGCATCGTGAAGGTGGTGGACAGCCAGGACAGCGCCGGACCAGCGCTCGACGTGCTCTCCTCACCCGACATCGAACTGGTGACGATGACGGTGACCGAGAAAGGCTATTGCCATATCCCGTCGAGCGGCGAGCTTGATCTCGGTCACCCCGACATCGTCCATGACCTTGCCAACCCGGAGACACCGCGCAGCGTGCCCGGCATCCTCACGCGGGCGCTGGAGTTGCGCCAAGCCACGCATGGTCAGCCGCTGACGCTGCTCTCCTGCGACAACATCCCGACCAACGGCGTCATCCTGGAGACTGTGGTGCGGACCTTTGCCGAACGGCGCGGCAACGGCCTGGCCGACTGGATCGCAGCCAAAGCCGCCTTCCCCTCCGCCATGGTCGACCGTATCGCGCCGGCGGTGACGCAGGACGATCTCGACAGCGTCGAGCAATGGTTCGGCTATCACGACGGCGCCGTCGCCGTCGGCGAACCGTTCCGGCAGTGGGTGATCGAGAAAAAGTTCGCCGGTCGCACGCCGCGCTGGGATCTGGTCGGCGCGACCTTCGTCGACGATGTCACGCCGTTCGAGCATCTCAAGATGCGGGTGCTGAACGGTGCGCAGACGACGCTCGCCACGCTCGGCGTGCTGGCCGGGCTCGAACACACGTCAGATGCCGTCGCCGACCCGCTGCTGTCGGTCTTCGTGCGCCGCATGCTGGTCGAGGAGACACTGCCGACGCTGATGCCGGTGCCCGGCATGGAGCCGTTGGCCTATGTCGAGCAGAGCCTGGGCCGGCTGAAGAACACCGCGATCCGGCACCGCAACCACCAGATCGCCACCGATGGTTCGCAAAAGATCGTCCAGCGCCTGCTCAATCCGATCCGAGACCGGCTAAGCCGGGGCGCCAGCGTCAGACTGCTCTCGGTGCCGGTCGCCGGCTGGATGGCCTATCTGATCCAGGCCTCGGAATGCTTCGGCAAGCTCTGGCCGGTGTCGGATCCCTATGCCGGCAAGGTCGCCGCGATTGCCGACGCCACCGGCCGCGATGCGCCGGCGCTGGCTTCGGCCATCCTGGCCATCGACACGATTTTCGACCCCGGCCTTGCCGCGAACGCTGCATTTCGCGAGGCCGTGATTTCGGCGCTGGGCGAGCTGCTTTCCGGCGATCCAATGGCAGCCGTCCGGCACAGTCTTGAACAAGATGAGGTCGCGAGGTTGAAGCGATCCAAACAATCGGCATTATAGGCATCGGTCGTGAGCCACGGCCAGGGGAGGCATGATGAAACTTGGACTGCTCACCGCACCCTTCGCGGAGACGCCGCTTGGCGATGTCGCCGGCTGGGCCAGCTCGGTCGGCTTCGAGGCGCTGGAAATCGCCTGCTGGCCGAAATCCTCCGGCGCCAGCCGCCGCTATGCCGGCACCAGCCATATCGACGCCGCCTCGACCTCGCCCGCACAGGCCAGGGAGATCGTCGCCTCGCTGGCGGACAAGAACATTTCCGTTTCCGGCCTCGGCTATTATCCCAACCCGCTGCATCCCGATGCCGCGCACCGCGAGGCGGTTATTGCCCATCTGAAGAAGGTGATCGTGCTGGCCGCCAATATGGGCGTGCCGGTGGTCAACACTTTCTGCGGCGGCGATGCCTCCAAGCCCGTCGATGTCAACTGGCAGGACGCGCTGAAAATCTGGCCCGAGATCGTTGCCTTCGCGCGCGGACATGGCGTCAAGCTCGCCTTCGAGAACTGCCCGATGATCTTCAGTTACGACGAATGGCCGGGCGGTCACAACATCGCCTATTCGCCGCAGGTCTGGCGCCGGATCCTGGAGACCTGGGGCGGCGAAATCGGCATGAATTTCGACCCCTCGCATCTGGTCTGGCAGATGATCGACCAGGCCCGCTTCATCAGGGAGTTCGGCCCCTACATGCTGCATGTCCACGCCAAGGACCTGATGATTGATCATGATGGTTTGTACGAGCGCGGAATCCTATCGGCTGGCATAGGCTGGCAGGTGCCGCGCATGCCGGGGCTGGGCGATGTCGACTGGAGCGGCTTCTTCTCCGGACTCTATCGTGCCGGTTATGACGGATCCATCATCATCGAACACGAGGACAGGCGATTTGAAGGCAGCGACGATCAAGTGAAGCGTGGCTTCCTGCTTGCCCGCGACGTGCTGCGCCCCTTCGTCAAATGAATTGAAGCGCGCTGCGTGACTCAGTTTGTCAGCGGCGTGCTTTAACGAGTTGAACTGGAACTGAAAAACAATGTGGAGGAGTACTGAAATGAAGAAAACCCTGACCATGGTCCCGCTGCTTGCGGGTGCTGCCCTGCTGGCTTCGGTGGGCGTCTCGTCCGCCGCCGGCAAATACACGATCGGCATCTCCAACACCGTGCAGGGCAATGGCTGGCGCGAGGAGATGGTCTGCGCCATGAAAGCGCAGGCGCTGGCCTCCGGCGAAGTGGCAAAACTCAACATCGCCCACCGCAACACCGATGCCGCCGGCCAGTTGGAAGACATCCGCAACCTGATCAGCGCCAAGGTCGACGCCATCGTCGTCAACCCCGCCGATCCGGCCGGCATCAAGGCGGGGCTTGAGGAAGCCACCAAGGCCGGCATCGTCGTCGTCGCCGTCGACCAGGCGGTCACCGAACCATCGGCCTACATCATCTCCAACAACCAGGAACAATATGCCTATCTCGGCGCCAAGTGGCTGTTCCAGCAGATGGGCGGCAAGGGCGAAGTGTTCTACATGCGCGGTGCGGCCGGCGCTTCCGCCGACAGCGATCGCGACAAAGGCTTCAAGAAGGCGCTGGCCGAATTCCCTGACGTAAAGGTCGCTCAGGAAGTCTTCACCGGCTGGCAGCAGGACCAGGCCAAGCAGCAGATGCTGTCGTTCCTGGCCACCGGCACGCCGTTCAACGGCGTGTGGACCTCGGGCATCGACAACGTCATCGTCGACGCCCTGGTGGAATCGCAGGCGCCGCTGGTGCCGATCGTCGGCGCCGACAATGCCGGCTTCGTCGGCCAGTTGAGCTCGGTCAAGGGCCTCGTCGGTGCGGCGGTGACCAATCCCGGCTCGATCGGCGGTGCGGGCGTCACACTGGCGCTGCAGATCCTCGACGGCAAGAAGCCGGCGGAGCACACCGTGCTGGTGCAGCCGCAGCTGTGGGAAAACGCCACCGACGAAGGCAAGGCCAAGCTGAAGGCAGCGGCGGATCCGTCGCTCAGCCCCGAATGGCCGGTCTCGATCATGATCCCGGACTGGACGACCTATACCAAGGACCAGATCGTCGCCTGCAAGGGCCCGGGCGAGTAATTGGGCTGCTGACGGCCATCCGTCGGCGCCGCCCCTCACCTGCCTGCCGGCATCCTCTCCCCGTATAGTGACGGGGAGAGGGACACTCGTCGTCGATTTCGCCACCCTTCAACGTTTCGAGAAGGGCACCAGCGTCGCGGCCAGCCTCTCTCTCCCCGTTTTACGGGGAGAGATGTCCGGCAGGACAGTGAGGGGCGGCGCCGACCTTTGCACTGATTTGGTCCCACAACCGAGACCCGAACGATTTGACCGCAAATCCCCTCCTCGACGCCTCCGGCGTCGCCAAGAATTACGGCGCGGTCGCCGCGCTGCGCAATGCGTCGCTGTCCGTGCTACCGGGCGAGGTGCATGCGCTGATGGGCGCCAACGGCGCCGGCAAGTCGACGCTGGTGAAGATCCTGACCGGAGCGATTTCAGCCAATGCCGGGCACATCCTGATCCGTGGCGAGGCCCGCGACATACGCTCGCCCGCCGCCGCGCGCCGCGCCGGCCTGCTGCCTGTCTACCAGGAGCCGTCGCTGATCCCCGATCTCGACGTGCTGTCCAATCTGCGGCTCACCGGCACGCCTATCGAGCCGTTCCGCGCCTGGGTGCGCGAACTCGGCATTGCCGATCTCGACCTCCGCGACACCGCGCGCGACATTCCGCTGGCCATTCTGCGCGTGCTCGACCTCGCCCGTGCGCTCGCCGTCGAGCCCGATGTGCTGCTGCTCGACGAGATGACGGCGGCACTGCCCGCCAACCTCGCCGAAAAAGTGCTGGAAGTGGTGCGCCGCCAGGGCGATAGCGGCCGCGCCGTGATCTTCATTTCGCACCGCTTCGTCGAAATCTCGGCGCTGTGCGACCGCGCCACCGTGCTGCGCGACGGGGCAACCGTCGGCGTCGTCGACATCGAGCCGGGCGTGGAAGAAAAGATCGTCGAGCTGATGCTCGGCACCCGCATCGTCAAGACCCACGTCGCCGCCCGCACCGCCGCCCAGAAGGCAGCGCCCGCCCCTGCCCGCCCCCGGCTTGCCGTACGCAATCTGCGCGTCGGCACCAAGCTCAGCGACGTCTCCTTCGATCTCGCCGATGGCGAGGTGGCCGGCGTCGTGGCACTGGAAGGCCAGGGCCAGGACGAATTGTTCGCAGCCCTTGCCGGCTCGATCAAGCCATCTGGCGGCACGATCGAGGTCGACGGCCAGCCGGCGAAGTTTTCTCACCCCATCGACGCCATCCGTGCCGGCATCGCCTATGTGCCGGGCGATCGTTCCGAGGCGCTCGCCATGCAGCGTTCGGTGCGCGAGAACATCGCCCTTCCCTTCAGTGCGGCTCTTCGCAACTGGGGGCCTATTCGTATGCGCAGGGAGCGCGCCACGGTACTCAGCGCCATCCAGCGGCTGCAGATCGACACCCGTGCGCAAGGCGAGGTGCAGCGCCTGTCCGGCGGCAACCAGCAGAAGGTGACGATCGCCCGCTGGATCGCCGCCGATGCCCGCACCATCCTGTGCTTCGACCCGACGCGCGGCATCGACGTCGGCACCAAGCAGGAGATCTATAAATTGCTGCGCGAGCTCGCCGGCCACGGCAAGTCGGTGCTGTTCTATACGTCCGAACTGGAAGAGGTGCAGCGCGTCTGCGACCGCGTCATCGTCATCTTCGGCGGTCGCCTCGTCGACATCTTCCCGGTCGAGGAGGCCGACGAGCCGGCGCTGATGCGCGCCGCCTACGGCCTGCCGCGCGGCGCCAAGGCCGATATCGGCATTCTGGCCGATCCCTCGGCGAATCCATCGGATTCGACGTCGGGAAATGCCTCCGATACGCCGGAGGCCGCGCCATGAGCCATTTCCTGCGCCGTCAGGGCTGGGTGATTGGCCTGTTGGCCCTGCTGATCGTTCTGTTCATTGTCACCAAGCTGATCCAGCCGGGCTATGGCAGCGGCGATTTCGGCTCGCTGGCGCGCGCCGTCTTGCCCTATGCTTTCGCTGTCGCCGCGCAGACCGTGGTTGTCATCGCCGGCGGCATCGATCTGTCGGTCGCCGCCATGATGGCGCTGACCAGCGTCACCGCCGCCTCGATGATGGCGGGCGCATCGGAAGAATACGCGCTGTTCGTCGTGTCCTTCGTGCTCGCCATGGGCTTCGTGCTCGGCGCGCTCAATGGCCTGCTCATCGTCGTCACCCGCGTGCCCGACATCGTCGTCACCCTCGCGATGCTCTTCGTGCTGCAGGGTGCCGCCCTCCTGGTGCTCGAAGCGCCCGGCGGCGCGGCCGCCGAGTGGCTGAAGGCGCTGATCTCGGGCACCGTGCCGATACCGGGCCTGCCCGACGCCATCGACGCCTGGGTCCCGAAGGCGCTGCCGGTGCTGATCGTCTGCCTCGCGATCATCTGGATACCGCTCAGGCGCTCGCGCCTTGGCCTGTCCATCTACGCCATCGGCTCCAGCGAACTGGCGGCGTTCCGCAGCGGCGTACCGGTCAAGCGCACTCGCATCATCGCCTATGCGCTGTCGGGCCTGTTCGCCGCCTTCGGCGGACTGGCGCTGACCATGAGCACCGGCATCGGCGCCCCCATCCCCGGCCCTTATCTCCTGGCCAGCGTCGCGGCCGTGGTGCTGGGCGGCGTGGCGCTCGGCGGCGGCAAGGGCGGCCTGCTCGGCCCCATCGTCGCCGTCTTCGTGCTGCGCCTGGTGCGCACCGACCTGACGCTACTCGCCATCGACCCCAACGTCACTGCCATCATCGAAGGCCTGATCATGGTCGCCGTGGTGATGTTCGGGGCGTTCATCACGATGCGGGGGCGGCAATGATGAAGGGTGTGATGCTGGCAAATGAGCGTGGCGATCCTTCGCGCCCCCCTCTGTCCTGCCGGACATCTCCCCCACCAGGGGGGAGATTGGCAGCTTCGGCGCTCCGCTCAATCTTGCAATGTGGACAATTGACGAAAGCCGCGATGACAGCTGATCTCCCCCCAAGCGGGGGAGATGTCCGGCAGGACAGAGGGGGGCGCCGTAGAGCGCCTTCCTCCAAGAACACCATCGGCCCAACCTAATCGCGAACAGGAGCCGCCGCATGAGCACCACCGCGATCACGCCCCAGCCCGTTCCCTTTGGCCGCCGGATAAAGCGCTTCATGGCCGACCGGCCGCTGGTCCCGCTGGTCATCCTGCTCGTCATCCTGGTGGTGATCCTGCAGATCCTGCGCCCCGGCATCGTCAACGAGCGCTGGATCGCCAACACCATCAAATTCGCCATTCCGCTGGCGATCCTCGCCGGCTGCCAGACCATGACCATGCTGACCGGCGGCATCGACCTGTCGGTGGGCACCGTGGCGACGATGAGCGCCTTCATCATGGCGACGCAAATCGTCAACCAGGACCCTGCCGTGGCGTTCCTGCTGGCGATGATGCCGGCGGTGCTGATCGGCCTGGTCAACGGCATCGGCGTCGGCGTCTTCCGCGTCCACCCGCTGATCATGACGCTGGGCACCAGCCTGATCGGCACCGGCTGCCTGCAGGTCTACCAGCGCACGGTGATCGCGTCGGGCGCCAGGATACCGGATTTCCTCAACTGGCTGGGCACCGGCGTCACCTGGGGTTTCCCAAACGCCCTGCTGCTATACGTGCCGCTGGCCGCCCTCATCGTCTTCACGCTGGCGCGCACCGGCTTCGGCCGTCTGCTCTACGCCGTCGGCGACAATGAGCACGCCACGCGCCTCTCCGGCGTGCAATACTGGCAGGTGATCACCGCGCTCTACATCACCTCGAGCGTGCTCGCCGGCATAACCGGCCTGCTCTATATCGGCCTGATCAAGGCCCCGTCCCTGTCGCTCGCCGAACCGCTGGTTCTGCCCTCGGTCGCCGCCGCGGTGATCGGCGGCACCTCCATCTTCGGCGGCCGCGGCGGCTACACCGGCACCATCATCGGCGCACTCATCCTGACCGTTTTGACGACGCTGCTGACGATCTTGCAGATGCCGGAAGGTGCGAGACGGATCCTGTTCGGGCTGATCGTGCTGTTCGTGACGGCGGCGTATCTGCGGATTGTGGATGAGCGATAGAGAACAAACGGCTGATTCGAGCCGGAAGCCGACACCTGCCGCCCGATGGCTGCAATTCGCGAGGGGCGGTGCAGGCCCGGATCACGCGTTTGTTTGACGCCTTGGCCTTAAATGCCTTGCTCTTGGGCTTGGAAATGTCGCGTTATCCCGTTCTTAGGACACCAAGGAACAGATCCATGCGCAACATCTTGCTCGCAGCTGCTTTCATCGCCGCCTCCGCCACGCTTTCGAGCACCGCCTGTGCCCATGCCCATCTGGAAGCTGCCCAGCCGCCGATAAACGGCACGGTGAAAGATGCTCCTACCGAACTTGATCTCAAATTCAGCGAGGAGCTCAACCTGAAGTTCACCGGCGTAAACGTCACCGGACCGGACAAGAAGCAAGTCGAGACCGACGGCGACATGCTGATGGACGGCGACAAGACGTTCATGGTCGATCTTCCCGCCGGGCTCGCCGCCGGCACCTACAAGGTCGAGTGGCATGCGCTGTCGCGGGACGGCCACAAGACGCATGGCGACTACAAGTTCACCGTGAAGCCGTGATCGATCAAAGGGGCCCACGATCATGCCCCCTCTTTTCGCTTTCGTGATGACGGACCGCCCAATGTTGCCTCCCCCGGCCGCCCGATGATGCCGGACACTTTCCTCATGGCCTGCCGCTTCGTTCACGATGCGGCGCTGATGATGCTCTGGGGCGGCTTCGGCTACCTTGCGGCGCTTGTGCCTCGGCGCCTGGCCGGGCCGATCGCCGACCGGCTGGCTGGTTCCCGCCTCGTTGCGGTCGGGCTTGCGCTGGCCACCACGCTTCTCGCCCTGCCGATCCAGACCGCCATGATCGGCGACGGCTGGACCGATGCGGTGAACGGGCGGGTACTGACCGATGTGCTGATGACGACCAGCGTCGGGACGGCATGGCTGGCGCAGCTCGCGGCTGTCGTCATCCTTGTCTTTTCGCAATTGTCTCCTGCCCGCTTCAAGACGGCGGCGACCGCCGGCGCGGCAGCGCTCTGTCTGGCGGCGCTCGCCTTCAGCGGACATGCGGTCATGCAGGACGGCTGGCAAGGCGTTGTTCATCCGCTCAACGACGTCCTGCACGTGCTTGCCGCCGGCGCATGGATAGGCGCGCTGCCGCCGCTGCTCATTGTGCTCGCGCAATTCGGCCAGCCGCCCTTCAAGGCCGACGCGACGGTAGCGCTGCGCCGCTTCTCGACTGCCGGCCACTGGGCTGTCGCGCTTGCGATCCTGTCCGGTATCGGCAATAGCCTGTTCATCGTCGGCTGGCCACTCGGCATCTCCCCTACCTACCGGGCGCTGCTGACGGCAAAGATCGTCGTCGTCTTCCTCATGACGGCGGCAGCGATCCTCAACCGCTATTGGTTCGTGCCGCGCCTCGGCCGACATCGCGCCTCCGCCCTCGCCGCAATCCGGACAGGCACGCTGGCCGAGATAGGCCTCGGCCTTGCCGCGATCTTGCTCGTCTCGATCTTCGGCTTGCTCGATCCGATTGGCGGGAACTGATCGAGTCGCCTCACCATGGCGCGGTGTCCATCTCGTGCCAGAGCCGACTGTGCGACATCACCGTCGAAAAACCGAGAAGCGGTAGCTCAGAGCACCCATTGCAAGACCAAGCCCAGGACACAGAGCGACATGACCAGCGTGGATAACCATCCAAGCGCGCGTAGCCAGCCTTGCACGGGGAATTCTCCCATGATCTCCCGGCGATGCGTCATCTGCATCATGACCGCCATCACCGGCACCGCACAGACGCCATTGATCACGGCACTCCAGTAAAGCGCCTTGATGGGGTCGATCGGTGTGAACATGATCCCCATCCCCAAGGCCCCGGCGCTCGCCAGGGTGGCGTAGAAGGCGACGGCTTCCTTGGGCCGGCGCTCAAGACCGACTGGCCAGCGAAAAGCTTCGCCCACCGCGTAGGCGGCTGAGCCTGCGAGGACAGGCACGGCGAGCAGCCCGGTGCCGATGATTCCAGCGGCAAAGATTACGAATGCGAAACGGCCGGCCACCGGCTCCAAGGCCTTTGCGGCGTCTGTCGAAGAACCGATATCCGTCACCCCGGCCTTGTGCAGGGTTGCGGCACTGGTGATGACGATGGCGATCGCGATCAGATTCGAGAAGGCCATTCCCATCAGCGTGTCGGCGCGGATGCGTGAAAACGCCGGCGAGGCCTGCCAAGGCGCCCAACGGAGTGGCTTGGCCTTGGGATCGAGTTGCTGTTCCTCGACTTCTTCCGAGGCTTGCCAGAAGAACAGATAAGGCGAAATGGTCGTGCCCAGGATTGCAAGCAGCGTCGTGAAAAAGGTCTCGTTCCAGCTTATGCGGGGAATCAGAATACCGCTTGCCGCCTCACCCCATGGTACATGCGCGAGGAAAAGGGCACCGACATAAGCGAACAGGCTGAGTGTCGTCCATTTGAGGACGGTGACGTATTTCGAATAGTTCAGGAACACGATCGCCGAGATGCAAATCGCACCGAAAAGGACGACATAAAGCGAGCTCGGGCCACCAACCAGGAGCTTTAGAGCGTCGCCCATGGCGCTGAGATCAGCCCCGATGTTGACGACGTTGGCGACAAACACCAGCGTAACGACAAACCACGATAGCGAAACCGGGTAGTGTCGGCAGAGATTGCCGGATATGCCCCGCCCCGTGGTTCGGCCTAACCGCGCCGCTATCTCCTGGATCGCCGCCATGAGAGGGAAAGTGAAGAGGAGCGTCCAGCTGATAGAGAACCCGAGTTGCGCTCCAGCCTGGCTGTAGGTGCCGATGCCTGAGGGATCGTCGTCGGAGGCGCCGGTGATGAAACCCGGGCCGATGGTCCGCAGGAGGCGCTGAAATGGTCCTTTTGCCAAGACGTTGCTTTGGTCCTTGGCGACTTTGGCGCTGAGATCGGTCATGATTGCCCTCGCGCCCCTCAACGACGGCCGACCACATTGGTTTCATAATGCTAATAAAAAGCGTGGCTTACCAAGGTGCGAGCCATCGGCACTGAGACTGCGCTCGTGCTGGTTTATGGCTTGGGCCACTTACCAAGCCCAGGCGCCGGCCGACCAAGTTCCGTGCTGGCCGAATTGGTCTGACCGGCGCGTCGTTCTTTTGGCCACTACAGCGCTTCCAGCGCTGACTTATCAAAGGCAGGCTGATCCGCGGATCGAGCCTAGACCGGTTTGGCGTACTGTTCGGCGCTCAGCACTTCGATGCACTGGAACGGTGCCTTGCCTTCCACCCAGGCGTCGTGGCCGGGCGGGATCGTGTAGGACATGCCTTCACTGAAGGTCTTTTGCGTCCCGTCCTTCATTTTGATGGTGATTGTCCCGGACACGACATAGCCGACATGTGAGACCTGGCAGCTGTCGGTCTTGACCACCGGCTTCACGCATTCGGACCATCGCCAGCCTGGCTCCATGTTCATCCGCGCGAGCGTGTAGCCTGGCAGCCGCACCACCTCGACGCGCGTCTTGGCGGGCGAGCGCACCTCGTCCGGTTTGTCATGCGATTTGGCTTCCAGTTTCGTGACGTTCATTGCAGCTTCGGCCATGGCATCCTCCCATCTTTTGAAGCGGAGCCCGACACCGCGATCGCCGGGGACCGCTTTCGCATCCATACACCATTTCATCAGCGTTCGCTAATGCAACAGGCCTGGTCCGGCCTCGTTGGAGACAACTGGCGGCCGCGCCACCCTCACCAGAAGCCGATGAGCGACCTCAGGACCGCCGCCGTGCCAGCGCCGTTCCGCCTGCTCTTGCGGAAGCCGGCTCGCAGACGGGCAACATTGCCGTCGGGCAGCCTGCGCGATCCGCCGGATGCTGAACGCGTCATAGTCCCCTCACAGCGCCAGGCTGCCCTGCTCCGCCTCCTCGGCATTGGGATCGCCGGGCGCCGTGGCCCAGGCGAGTTCCACCAGCGTCACGGTGCGCTTGCCCGTGCCGTGGACCTGGCAGACGATCAGGCCCTGCTCCTCAATATAGGTCAGGAGACGCCGGGCCCGGCGCAGCGAATGCGAGCCATAGGCGCGGGCGATCGCGGCGTCGCTCGGGCACGGCCAGCCCTCTTTCGCCGCACGCGCGATCATCATGAACACGCCCTGCATGTCGTCGGGCAGCAGGGAGGCGCGGACCGAAACGTCGCGCCACGCATCGTCCTCGGTGGTCTCGGACCCCAGCCCGGCACGGGCGCGCGTCAGCATGCGGCGGAACGCGGGCAGATCGGGCACCACCGAAGCCAGCCCCTCGATGCGGCAGCGCACGACGAATTCCTGGTAGAGCACGCCGATGACGCGGAACCCGGCATCGGGCTCCGCCAGCACGGCGCGCAGCACACGGTCGACCCGCTCGCGCCGCTCCGCCAGATCCTCGGCGCTGATCGGCGGTTCCATCGGCTCGGGCCGGATTTCCAGCGCCGCCGATTTCGCCGCCATCAATTGATCCAGCAGGTCGGGCGAAGCCGTCCGGCGCGGTGCGCGCACCGTCTCGGGCGGCGGTGCCGCCAGGATGATCGCGCGCGCGTCCTCGAGCGCTGCCCCCGGCAGCGGCATCAGCCGCGGCGTGCCGTTGCGCGGGCTCGTATCGGTCGGGCCGATGCGCAGGCCGAGCGGCCGCCGCGACAGCGCCGGCCCCAGCGCCATGAACTGCCCGCGCTCCAGGTCGCGAAACGCTTCCGCCTGGCGCCGCTCCATGCCCAGGAGATCGGCCGCGCGCGCCATGTCGATGTCGAGGAAGGTGCGGCCCATGAGGAAATTGGACGCCTCGGCCGCGACGTTCTTGGCGAGCTTGGCCAGCCGCTGTGTAGCGATGATGCCGGCAAGCCCGCGCTTGCGGCCACGGCACATCAGATTGGTCATGGCGCCGAGCGAAAGCTTGCGCGCCTCGTCGGACACCTCACCGGCCACCGCCGGCGCGAACAGCTGCGCCTCGTCCACCACCACCAGCATCGGATACCAGTGGTCGCGCGCCACCTCGAACAGCCCACCGAGGAAAGCGGCGGCCCGCCGCATCTGGTTCTCGGCATCGAGCCCTTCGAGATTGAGCACCGTGGAGACACGATGGATGCGCGCCCGCTCGCCGGCCGCCTGCAGGCCGCGCTCGGTATGCTCCTCGGCATCGATCACCAGATGGCCATAACGTTCGCCCAGCGACACGAAGTCGCCTTCGGGATCGACGATGGTCTGCTGCACCCAGGGCGCGCTCTGCTCCAGCAGCCGGCGCAAGAGATGCGACTTGCCCGAGCCCGAATTGCCCTGCACCAGAAGGCGGGTCGCCAGCAGCTCCTCGAGATCAAGGTTCGCCGGTGCGCCCGCCGTGGTGTGGCCCATCTCGATCGCAACGGTCATGTCTCGACTCAGGTTCTCCCTTCGCAGACGGGCTTATCAACCCCATCGCGGCGCGTCGAGCCGCACCGGGCAGAGGCTTCGCGTTGCGCACAGCCGTGAGGAGCAGTGAGTTGCCCTGGGGAGGCCAGCAGGCCAGGCGGAACTGGCGGGCAGCCGACCGATCGCCGCAGAGCCTGTGGATAGTAACCACCTGTTTACCATGGGCCGGCGTTCCGATTGAAGCCGTCAGGCATCCGCGTAGCCTGACCCTGCATCGCGACCCCAATGTGATGCACCCCAACGCCCCAAATGGCGGCCGGCGTTTTCAAGTTCTCTCCACAAGTATACGCCGGTCGCCGCCTTTCATCCTTGCCATACCCCGACGCCGCGCCGACGGCGCACAAAACCCGTTGTCTGGGGCAAAGCCGGGGTTGACCGGCCCGGACCGCGAGGCGACACTTCATGTGAAGGGCAGTTCCGGCAATGCCCACCGCCAGCCCGGACTGCGCAAGGCAAGTGCGAGGAGGAAATGCGATGGACGAGCCCGAACGGTGGCGCCACATGTCGACGGCGCCGAAGGACGGCAGCCGGATTCTGGTTACGGTCCGTCCCTCCGAACAGGGACCGGCGGAAGTCGACCTCGCCTACTGGTCACGCGCCGACCAATTCGCCGAAGAGGGCTGGCGCGCCTCTGATTCTTCCCCGGGCCGCGTCATCGAATATGCCGAGCCAGAGCTGAAATGCTGGATGCCCCTGCCCTCGGCCAACCTCGCCCGCGCCTCCATGCCAGCCCCCTGGGAAGGCGACGACGCCGGTCAGTTGGACGGCTCGGGGATTTAACGCTCTTCCTTCCCCTCTGCGATTGGCGAAGTCGGCGCAACCGCCAATCTCCCCCCAAGTGGGGGAGATGTCCGGCAGGACAGAGGGGGGCGCCGTAGAGCGCGGCCTCAATAACCGACCGGACAGCCATGCCGCATATGCCCATGCCTCCACAGAACCGCGCAAACGCCAAATCGATGCGCAAGGTCATGACCGACGCAGAGTTGAGGCTTTGGAACGAGCTTCGCGCGCATCGTTTGATGGGCCTGGGCTTTCGCCGGCAATTCCCGATCGCCGGCTACATCGTCGACTTTGCCTGTCCGGAGAAGAAACTGATTGTGGAAGTCGATGGTTCACAGCACGGCGATGCGGATCTTGCTGCGGCTGACGCGTTTAGGACGAAACGCCTGGAACAAGACGACTGGACTGTGCTGCGGTTCTGGAATGAAGATGTGATCCGCGACATCGACAATGTTTGCCGGCACATTGTTGTTACAGCGGGATTGGCTGAACCGACCGAATAGGCTGGCGATCCTTCGCGCCCCCCTCTGTCCTGCCGGACATCTCCCCCACTTGGGGGGAGATTGGCAGCTTCGCCCTCTCAGAACAAAAATGCAGCCGTCGCCGGGTTCGGCCCCGTCCGGCCGTCGCGCGAATCCATGCCGTCGATCGCCTTCAAATCCAGGGCGTCCAGTTCGAAGTCGAAGACATCGAAATTGGCCGCGATGCGGTCCTGGTGGATCGATTTCGGGATGACGATCAACCCTTGCTGCAGGTGCCAGCGGATCATCACCTGCGCCGTCGACTTGCCGTGCTTTTTGGCGATGGCTGACAGGGTTGCGTCGCCGATCAGCCGGCCGCTGCCGAGCGGGCTCCAGCTTTCGGTATGGATACCATGGCTTTCGTGGAACTCGCGCAGCGCGCGCTGCTGCAAACGCGGATGCAGCTCGATCTGGTTGACGACGGGCGTCACGCCGGTTTCGCCGATGATGCGCTCCAGATGATCCTTGTTGAAATTCGAAACACCGATCGATTTGATGCGGCCGGCCTGCTTCAGCTCGATGAGGGTCTTCCAGGCCTCGACATATTTGTCCTGGCTGGGCACCGGCCAGTGGATGAGGAAGAGGTCGAGCTGCTCGATGCCGAGCTTCGTCATCGTATCGTCGAAGGCGCGAAGTGCCGCGTCGCGCTGGTGCGCGCCGTTGCGCAGCTTCGAGGTGATGAACAGCTCGCTTCTCGGCACGGCGGCACCACGGATCGCCTCGCCGACGCCTTCCTCGTTCTGGTAACCCTCGGCCGTGTCGATCAGCCGGTAGCCGGCCTTGATTGCCCAGCCCACCACCTGCGCGGTGATGTCATGATCGACCTGCCACACGCCAAGGCCAAGTTGAGGAATGGTCGCGCCGTCGTTCAACGTGATTTGTTCGGGCATGATGGGGAGTCCTTTGCGTAGGAATGTCCGGGCGATCGCCCGACGCAGCCTATCTAGGCACGACCCGGGACGACGGCCAGTCGCTGGCGGACAAATTCGCGAGAGATGTAACTATGCCAAATTGTGGACAGCGGCGCGAAGCACCCCCCTCTGTCCGGCAGGACAGAGGGGGTGTGAAGGAACGCGACGCTGGTTCGTAGTCCGCCCTTTTGTCTCTGCACCCTCACCTCGGCCGGCGCACCGCGCGCACCACGCCGGCGGGGCCGCTGCCGCAGAAGAAGCAGTCGCCGCCATTGGATTCCAGCCCCGACACGTTCTTGCCGGCCGGCATGTCGAGCCTTTCGAGCACCTTTCCGGTCTCCGGATCGATGCGCCTGATATCGCTCTGGTCGCCTTCCCAGGTGGCGTGCCACAGTTCGCCGTCCACCCAGGTCACCCCGGTGACGAAGCGGTTGGACTCGATCGTGCGCAGGATTTTTCCGCTCTCGGGATCGATCTGGTGGATCTTGCGCTCCCGGTACTGCCCGACCCAGAGCGTGCCCTCGGCCCAGGTCAGCCCGGAGTCGCGGCCGCCGCCTGGCGCCGGAATGGTGGAGAGCACCCCGCCAGTATCGGAATCGATCTTCTGGATGCGGTCGCCGGCGAGTTGGAAGAAATGCCGGCCGTCATAGGCGGTGCCTGCATGGGCGGCGACATCGATCGAACGCAGCGTCTGCCCGTTTTTCGGATCGAACGCATTCAGCCTGTCGCCTGAGGCGAACCAGACATTCTTGCCGTCGAAGCTCACGCCCGCGACCTGGTCCACCCCTGAAAAGGGTCCGTATTCGCGCAGGATTTCGGCCGCCGAATGTTTCATGTCCTAGTCCTCAACCGTGGTCATTTTCCCTGTCCGTTTCTTTGGAAGATGATCCGTTCCCAAAACGGATTCCACTTTTCAGGACCATGTCCTAGCCGTTCGGCAGCGGCGCCGGGAGTAACAAGGTGGTCGTGAATCCCGCCACCGGTGGCGTCATCCAGCGGCGCGCACGGCCATGGCCGAAAAACTGCACCTTGCCGGCCTCGGCGAGCGGCTCGAGCGCCCGCTGCACGCTGCGCTGGCTGGTTCCGAGCGCCAGCGCCAGGGCCGAGCTCGACCAGGCCTCGCCATCGGCAAGCAAGGCAAGCACGGCCGCGTGCCGTTCCTCGATCGGCCGCGCCAGCACCATCACGGCGCGCGCCTGAAGCGGCGCCAGCGTGAAGCCGCGCCTGGTGGCGTTGATATGCGCCAACACGCCAAGCTCGGCGCGCAGCCGGCCGATCTCGACGCGCAGGCGGGCGCGGTGCGATTCATCGGCATGCTTGCCGCCGAAGGCCCGCGCCACGAGCTCCTCGCGCGACACATCCCCAGGCCACGCTTCAGCGAGCGCACGCGCCAGCGCGAACAGCACCGGCCGGCTCGCCAGCGAAACCGTTGTCTCGCCGCTGCGCACCGTATAGCGGAAGGCGTCGACGATCAGCGCTGGTGATCCCTGCAATGTCTCGACCTCTTCGAGCAGCAGCGGCCGCTCCGTGCCTTGCGAGATCAGCTTTGCCGCGGGTGTCTCCAGGGCAAGGGATGCGCTGTCGACCTCCGCCATGAGGCCGGCAATGCCGGCCTGGCGGGCGGCGTTACGGGCCCATTCCAGCGCCGCGCGCGCCGGCCGGGTCCGCAGGCGCCGCATGGCGATGCCGGCGACCGCGAGCTCATACGCGGCCCGGGCGGCCGGCGGAAGCGGCGTCGGGTCGAGCCCTGCCAGCACATGCTCGGCCTCGTCGAGACGGCCGATCAGCAGCAGGCGCCGCACCTTGAGGTGGCCTGCATGCGCTGCGTTCAGCCGGTCGCCATGCTTTTCCAGCGTCGCGCGCGCCGCGTCGAGCGCCTTCGCCGGCCAACCGAGGTCGCGCGAGACCAGGGCGATCTCGGCCTCGGCGACGACGCATCTGGCGCGCGCGACAGCCTCTTTCGGGCCGAAGGCGCGCGTGGCGCGCCGCAACAGCTGCTTGGCGCGCTCGAAGTCGCCGAGCTGCGCCATGGCGATGCCGCGCAACGCCAGAGCCGGCGCGTCCTCGCGCAAGGCGACCCGGTCAAGCGCGCCAAGCGGATCGCCTCCCGCCAGTGCCAGCGCCGCCGCCGTGATCAGCGAGTCCATTCAAATCCCGTCACACTTGTAACTCCCACCCCCGCAAAGCACCGCCCTAACTTAAGTCACCGCAGCCAAGCAGCAAGCCGCATCGGCGGCGCGGCGCAACAACGGAGAACACTGAATGTCCACCGACGCAACCAACGGCAGCACCGGGCGTGCCCAGCGCCACCCCTGCTGTGCCGGCCCCGAGGATGCGGATGCCATTGCTTTTGCACCGCCCGCCCCGCGCGGCTCCATTCTGGCTCAGGACGTCCAGGCAACGACAGTCCGCAACGACGCCATGACTGACAAAGGAGAAGACCAATGACCAAGCACACGACGATGAAGACCCCGCCGGTCGTTTCACGGCAGGAATGGGACGCCGCGCACGAAAAGATGCTGGTGAAGGAAAAGGCGACGCTGCGCGCCAAGGACGCGCTCGCCGCTGAACGCCGGCGCATGCCGTGGCTGGAAGTGGACAAGGCCTATGTGTTCGAAGGCCCCAATGGAAAGGCGAGCCTGCTCGACCTGTTCGAAGGCCGCCGCCAGCTGATCGTCTACCGCGCCTTCTTCGAGCCGGGCGTCTATGGCTGGCCCGATCATGCCTGCCGCGGCTGCTCGCTGGGCGCCGACCAGGTCGGCCACCTCGCCCATCTCAACGCCCGCGATACCACCCTTGCCTACGCCTCGCGCGCCCCGCAGCCCGACATTGCGCGGCTGAAGACGCGGATGGGCTGGGACATGCCCTGGTACACAATAACCGACAGCTTCGACAAGGATTTCGGCGTCGACGAATGGCACGGCCACAACGTGTTCATCCATGACGGCGAGCGCATCTTCCGCACCTATTTCATCAACAACCGCGGCGACGAGGCGATGGGCACGGTGTGGAGCTATCTCGACGCAACGCCGCTCGGCCGCCAGGAGGTCTGGGAGGACTCGCCCGAAGGCTACCCCCAGACCCCGCTCTACAGCTGGTGGAACTGGCACGACAATTACGAAGCCGGAGCCGACAAGAAATGGGCCGAAGTGGCCGCCGCCGGCGAAGCCGCCTTCCGCGACAAGGGCGACAAGTAAGGACTGTCCAGCTTGGGTTCCTCGCCCCCACCGAGTGCAGGGCTATCGCATGTGGGGCCAAGGCTTTCGCCCTACGAGTACCCCCACCCCTAACTTGCCGGGGCGAGGAACCAGATCCGACGGCTCGCAACCATCAAGGAAAAAGACCATGAGCGATATCCATTCCGGCATCGGCAGCGCGACCGCCGAAAATGCCACCAGCCTCGGCATCGCCGACTGGCTGTGCCTCGCCGCGGCGCCCACTTTCGCGCTGATGGCCTTGCTCTCCTGCCTTCAAGGGGGTGACGGCGCCATGCTGTGCATGGGCGCCTCGCCGCTGACCGGCTCAATCCTGACCGGCCCAATCCTGACCGGCCCGACCCTGACCGGAATGCCGGCGATGTATCTGCTGATGAGTGCTTTCCATCTGGCGCCGTGGCTGAGGGTGATCTCCGGCCGGCAGGTCCGATAGAGCCCTTCGCGCCGTGGCACCGTCGATCACCGATGGCGAATTGACGGTGCAGCGGCGGGATGAAAGCCGCGATCGGCCAGATACCTGTCGAGAGTGTCCACGAACCCGTCGATGTCGGCCTTTGTCGTGCGATGGTTGACGATGGCGCAACGCACCACCAGTTCGCCGTTGAGGCTCGTCCACGACGGCGCGGCCAGGCCGGATTCCTGCAGATCCAGCACCAGGTCGCGGATGAATTCAGAGTCCGCCCCGCGAATGCCGAAACAGACGATGTTGAGCGCCACGGGCGCTTTCAGCTGGAATGCCGGGTGGCGTTCCAGGGTTTCGGCGAGATGGCGGGCGAGCCTGCATGTGTGTGCTATCGAGCCGCCGATGCGATCGGTTCCAAGCGCTTCGATCGTCATCCACGTTTTCAAGGCGCGGAACCCGCGCGACAGGTCCGGACCGAGATCACAGGGCCAGGTTTCGCCGGCGGCGAGTCCGCGGTCACCGCGCTGCAGATAGGCGGCCGGCTGCGCGAACGTGCGCTTCTGGGCATCGCCGTCGCGCACCAGCAGGAATCCGGCATCATAGGGAACCTGGCCGCATTTGTGAAAATCGAGCGCCACCGACGCCGAATTCTCGATGCCCTTGAATAGTTCGCGCAGGGAATCGGACAGCACAGCGAGTGCACCGATCGCTCCATCGACATGAAACCAGAGTTTCTCCCTGGACGCGATTTCAGCGATTTCTGCCAGCGGATCGATCGCCCCGGTGTTTACCGTTCCCGCCGTGCCCACGACCAGGAACGGCAGGAAGCCTGCCGCCCGATCATCCCCGATAGTGTCGCACAGCGCGCCAGGCAGCATCCTTCCGGCATGGTCGACCGCGACTGTCCTCAGATTTGCCGATCCGATACCGGACAGCTGCATTGCCTGCGCGATGCAGGAATGGGCTTCGGCCGATGTATAGGCGACCAGCTGGCGGTCACAGTCGCGCAGCCCGGTCTCGCGGACGGACTGACCCAGCGCCTCGGTCTTGGCGATCGTCACCGCGACGAAGTTTGCCATTGACGAGCCGGTGAGGAACAGGCCGTTTGCCCCGGCGGGGTAGCCAAGCGCCTCGCTCATCCAGCGCACGATCTGCTGTTCGACCACGAGACCGGCATGGTCGCGGCCGCCGCAATTCATGTTCAGGCCGCCGGCGACGATTTCCGCGACCATGCCGATCGGCGTGCCCGCGCCATGGACCCATCCCATGAACGCCGGATGCAGGTTGCCGGTGGCGAACGGCACGATGTGCGCGCGCACGTCGTCCAGGACATCGCCCAGTTCGCGGGACCGCTTCGGCAGCGGGCGGACAAACCTGGCGCGCGCCTCATCGCTGGGCCGCTGCCATACCGGTCTCTGCCTGATCGTCTCGACATGGGTGATCATGTCGTCCAGCAGGTCGTGCGCGAGTTCGCGAAACTGATCCCAGTCCGATGGATCAAGGCTGCCGGAGGTGTCGGCCGCTTCTGCTGCCGCCACGCGCTCCTGCTCGATCGCCCGCGACATCAGGCGCCTCCGCGATGATGAAGGACCGCCGACAGTTTGTGGAAGAAGACGTCGAGCCTGGCTTCCATCGGAGCGAAGGCCTGATGCAGCGGCTGGCCGGCCGACATCGCCTGCGCAACGCCGATTACATCGGGAGCGGAGGCGGCAACGCGCAGGACCGTGCGCGAACCGAGCCGCACGGCTTGCCCGACATGGCAGATCGGCCTCCCATCGAGACCGCGCATCGACAGCTGGATGCTCTGGCACGCCTCGAACGACGCGAAAGCGCCGGCCCCGTTCATGACGGTCAACGGGACCATTGCACGGGAGCCGAGGTGGTCGCCTTCATCATCCTGATGCAGCAAGACGCCTTTCATCGCACCGATTCGAGACCGCACCAGGCGGACAAACTGCTCCTTGACGAGGCTTTGCCGGGATTCGTCGATCGCGGCGTAGCGATCGAGATGGGCGAGCGCCGCGACCCAGCGCAGCCCCAGTCCCAGGTTCAATTCCGAGTTGAAGCCGAACCGCATCCGTTGGCGAAGGGCCGCGGGCCAGTCCTGCGCCGCGCTGTATTCCGCAAGGCCGGCTGGAATGTCGGATTTCGCGGCAAGTTCCTCGGCAAATGCCGCAGGGATAAGGAGAGCGCCGGAAAAAGGGGGACCGGCGACGAATTTGGATCCGGTCAAGGCCACCAGAAAACCATCCGCGAGGTCCTGCCTCAAGCGCGAGATCGAGCCGCGGAATTGGCAGGCGTCGACGATGACCCGCACCCGGCCCGGGGCAAGGGCCGCGACGTGGCGCGCCGCCTGTCGGGTTACGGCCGGCAGCCCGGTCTTGGACGCATCGAGCACATGGACGAGGACATCGCGATCCCGCCTCAGCTCCATCTCGACGGTGGCAATGATGTCGGCATCGATGTCATGCTGATGGCGAGGCTCGCCCGTCTCGTTGCGGATGGCGATCGTGCGCACCTCGATGCGGTCCGGCGGCAAGCCCTCGAGCGGCGCACCAGCCTCGACGGTGCTGCCGAGGGCGGTCAAATCCGAATAGTGGAACCCTGCCGCCGCCCGTGGAACGCCGTTTCCCGTTTCATCGGGCGCGACAAGCACATTGGTCAAGGGGCGCCTGGAGACGCCCGCGACCATGCAGAGAGCGAGAAGCTCCGCATCCGTTCCGGATGCCGCGAGCACCACATGCGCGCCAGCGCAGCCGAGATTGCCGGCGATCCGGTCCCGGATGTCGGCGAACCATTGCTCGGAGGCGACAGGGGAAGGCGACGCGATGTCGATGAGACGCGCGAGCTCGGCACCGGCCGCCTGGAACCCTTCGCGGGAGATGTTGCTTGCCGTCGTCGACGAGAATGAGATCTCGTCGTCCGCCGGGGTGGTGCGCGTGCCATAGCGGTTGCGCCGCGTGATCGCGTCCGGCCAGATGCGCCTGTCGCCGCCCGTCTGCAGCAGGAACGAAACGGATGCCGGCGAATCCACGCGATGGTCGAGGCCGATCGTTTCCAGGTCCGGGCGCATCGGCACCGGCAGGATCCCGCGCTGAATTGCAGGCATGATGGTCTCCGAAGTCAGGGCAGTGGTGAGTTGGTTGCGATCAAAGCGGCGTCGAGTTCACGCGCGCCGCGCGCCGTGCCAGCGCGTTTTCGAATGCCGCGAAGAGCTTGCGCATGGCGCTCTTCTTGTAGGGAAAGACACTCTCCCAATCCATCGAATGGACGATCATCGCCACATCCGCCTCGAACACCAGCAGCCGGCCGTTGGCGAGTTCAGCGCAATCGATGGCGAAATAGTCCAGCCCGAGGCGCCGGTGAAGGGCTTCGAAGGCGTGCGCGTGCCGCACCGCGAAGTCGCTGTCGAATCTGGCCATCCACGACGCTTCCTCGGCACGCCTGTCTTCGTGCTCGGTCATGCCGGCGTTCAGATAGTGGACCATCCAATGTTCGGAAACCGCGAGATGGCTGGCATAGGGGCGCCCATCGATGAACGCGACGCGCTGCTTGCGGAATTTGCGGTCCGTCCCGCTGTAGTCGATGAATGGCGTGACATAGAATTCGGCCTCGGCATGCGAAATCAAATAGGCCGAAAGCTCCGATCGCGTGGAGATCTTCTCCATGCCCTTGCCGGCATGCGTGCCGGCCGGGCGCACGATCACCGGAAACGCCTTCGCCGCGAGGATTGCTGCGACCTCGATTTCCCCGCAAGCCAGTCTCTCGATAACGGCACGGTCAAGGCGCGCGGCGGGTGGGGCAAGGATCGAAGGCTCGTCCTTCAGCGCCTCGGCGACGCCATGCCTGGACAGCGCCATGATGCGGCGCGGCGCATTGTTGACTATCGGCCCGGCCCAATCGCCCAGCAACCGGTCGAGGTTCGCCAGCACGGCCAGGTTCGCCGCCGACTCGCCGACAGCCACGAACGCGACATCATGCTCGGGCACGTCCTTCAGATCGGCCGTGTCGGCATCGACATAATAGAGCAGCAGGTTCGTGTCGGAATCCTCGAGCAGGAATTCGATCGGCGTGTTGGCCATGAAGTCGCCGGCCGTCATGAAGACAAGGACGTTCAGGCCCGTGCCGCGTCCGTTGCGGACCCGGTATTGGCGGCTGATCTCGAGCGCCGCCTTCTGGCTGAGCGCCGCCTTGTCTTCCTCGCCGATCGCATGAAGCAGGATGGACACGTCCAGGAATGCCGCGGCATCGGTGATATCGGCGGAAATGCGCCCGAACAGCCCGTTCCACAAAGGCGAGATATCCCGCCCCTCGAAGACGGCCCGCACGATGGGCGCCTTGCCCATGATGAGGTTCTGATCGTGGAATGTCTCGATTTGAACTGCCGCGCTTTTCAAAGCGATCAAGCCTTCTGCCACGCGGTGGTTACGGCCGGTTCAGCCTCCACGCCGCCTGCACGATGTGCAGGTGGCACTTTGGGCTCCGGCGCTTGTGCGAGCCTTGTGGCCCGGCGGGCGGATCGCAGCGTTGGCCGCTGCTGGCCTCGGTCAGCGATCGGCCTTCGTCGATGTCCCCGCCCCGAACCGCAAGCCGTCCATCAACAGCTTGACCAGCCGGCGCGAGCGGTCGCGCCACTCCGGCGTGTCGGGCGCGGAGTAGATGCCTGAGAGCGCGTGCAGCACGTCCGAGGCGTCGACGTCGCCGCGGATGGTGCCGTCGGCCACCGCCGCCTCGACCAGTTGCCGCATCGCCTGCGAGACGCGGCCCGACGTGTCGGAAAACAACGTCGAATTGGTGGTGAGCAGGATACGCAGGCTGGTCGCCAGGCCGCGCTTGGTGGCGATATAGTCGACGAAGCGCCGCATCCATTCTTCCAGCGCGACATCGGACGGATGCTTTTGCGCGAGCTCGCCGGCGGCGGCGCACAGCCCCTCCACCTCGCGCCGGTAGACGACCTCGACCAGATGCTCGCGCGTCGGGAAATGCCGGTAGAGCGTGCCGATGCCGACGCCGGCGCGCCGTGCGATCTCCTCCAGCGAGGCATCGATACCGCGCTCCGCAAACAGCTCCGCCGCCACCTCGACCAGCCGGTCGCGATTGCGCCGGGCATCCGCGCGCAGCGGCTTGCCCGCCGTGGCGGTCTGTTCAGCAATGATCGACGGCTCAACGGCCAATTTTTTCTCCACTGTCGAAATATGGGGCTTGAACCCGGCCGGGTCAGCCCCCACGTAAGAAACGGAGGCTCCTCCGCTTTAGTGGAGTGCCTTTATCATATAATCAGGGGAACCGGTATGTCACGTCTGCAAACTGCCGAGCGTGTAATCTCCCCCCTCGAGGGGGAGATGTCGCCGAAGACGACAGAGGGGGTCGCCCCGCATGAAGCGCCAACTTCCTTCCGCCGCAGGAGGTTGCATCCGGTCGAACCGACCCCCTATGCCCTGCCGGGCATCTCCCCCTCAAGGAGGGAGATCAGCAGTTCCGCCGTCTTCACCCTATCCGCCCCGCGTCAAGCAACTGGAGCCAGGCGCCCATGACGAACAAAATCCCCGTCCATCTCGACATCAACGGCCAGCACCACGAATTGCAACTCGAGCCGCGTGTCACGCTGCTCGACGCCTTGCGAGACCGCCTCGGCCTGACTGGCACCAAGAAGGGCTGCGACCACGGCCAGTGCGGTGCCTGCACCGTGCATGTCGACGGCGAGCGCGTGCTGGCCTGCCTGACGCTGGCAGCCCAGGCCGAGGGCCGCGCCATCACCACCATAGAGGGGCTTGCAAGCGAGGGCGAACTGCATCCCGTGCAGGCTGCCTTCCTCGAACAGGACGCCTTCCAGTGCGGCTATTGCACGCCCGGCCAGATCATGTCGGCGGTGGCCTGCATTCGCGAGGGCCATGCCGGCTCGGACGATGAGATCCGCGAATACATGGCCGGCAATCTCTGCCGCTGCGGCGCCTATCCGCACATCGTCGCCGCCGTGCGCCAGGCAGCCCTGGAGGTCGCGTCATGAAGGATTTTTCCTATCTTCGAGCCAGCTCGACGGACGCCGCGCGCCAGGCGGCCGCCCTGCCCGGCGCCATGCTCTTGGCTGGCGGCACCACGCTGATCGACCTCGCCAAATGCGGCGTCGCCGAGCCCGACACGCTGGTCGACATCACCCACCTCAAGGGGCTCGACCGGATCTCGGTCGACGAGCGCGGCGCCACCATCGGCGCGCTCGCCCGCATGGGCCATGTCGCCGACCACGCCGACATCAAGAGCCGCTTCCCCGCCGTCTCGGAGGCGCTGTGGCAAGCGGCGTCGGCGCAGATCCGCAACATGGCGACCATCGGCGGCAATCTGATGCAGCGCACACGCTGCCCCTATTTCCGCGATCCCGCGAACTTTCCGGCCTGCAACAAGCGGCAGCTCGGCAGCGGTTGTTCGGCGATCGGCGGCGTCACCAGGGGACACGCGGTGCTCGGCACCAGCGCGGCCTGCATCGCCATGTACCCCGGTGACCTCGCCACCGCGCTGGTCGCCTTCGACGCGACCGTCCGTCTCGGCGAGCGTCAGCTTTTAGTCGACGACTTCTTCCTGCTGCCCGGCGCCACGCCGGATAGGGAGCATGCGATCGAGCCTGGCGAGATGATCACCGCCATCGAAATCCCCTCCTCCGTCGCGGCCCGCCGCTCGACCTATCTGAAGATCCGCGACCGGCAGTCCTATGAATTCGCCGCGGCCAGTGCCGCGGTCGGGCTCGAACTGGAAGCCGATGGCCGCACCATCCGCGACCTGCGCGTGGCGCTCGGCGGCGTCGCCACCAAACCCTGGCGCGCGCGGGCGGTGGAAGACGCCTTGAAGGGCAAGGTGCTTGAGCCGGACGCGGTGCGGGCGGCCAGCCTACTTGCCGTCGAAGGCGCCGTCGACCATGGCGCCAACCATTACAAGATCGAGCTCGCGCCGCGCGTCGTCGCGCGCGCCATCCTCAAATTGGGAGAAGCGGCATGACCGTTCACACAAGACATGGCGATGCTTCCGACGGCGCGCTGGCGGAAGCCGTCGGCGGCCGGCTGTCGCGCGTCGACGGCCCGGCCAAGATCACCGGCGCGGCGAAATACGCCGTCGAGCAGCAGCTTGAAGGCCTCGCCTACGCCGTGCTGGTCGAAAGCACGATCGCATCGGGCAAGGTGCGCGCCATCGACACCAAGGCGGCCGAGGCGGCACCGGGCGTGCTGCGAGTGCTCACACCAGACACCATCATCAGCCTGAAAACCGCCTCGGACTGGTTCGGCACGCCGCCGCCCGACAAGCCCTATTGCCCGCTGGCGCGTGACATCACCTTCTCGGGCCAGCATGTCGCCGCTGTCATCGCCGAGACCTTCGAGCAGGCGGTGGCCGCGGCGGCGCTGATCAAGGTCAGCTATGACGAGACGCCGGCAATCGTCGACCTCAGCGACGGCAAGGCCGGCGACGGCATCCCGATCGACGCCATGACCAAGGAATGGGGCGACGCCCAGGCCGCCTTCGCCTCGGCCCCGGTACGGATCTGCGCCGCCTACAACACCCCGCGCGAATACCAGGCGCCGATGGAGCCGCATGGCCTGATCGCGCGCTGGGAGGGCGACAGGCTGACCGTGTGGGAGCCGAGCCAGTGGCTGGACGGCATGGCCCGCACCTACGCCGAATGGTTCGGCGTGCCGTTCGAGAATGTGCGGCTGGTCTCGCCCTATATCGGCGGTGGCTTCGGTTCCAAGGCGCTGGCGCTCAGCCATGGCGCGATAGCGGCATGTGCCGCCAAGATGCTCGGCCGGCCGGTGCGGCTGGTGATGACGCGCCCGCAGACCTTCACCGGTTACGGCGGCCGCGCCGCGACGCGACAGACGGTGACGATCGGCGCCGACCATGACGGCCTGATCCAGTCCATCGTGCATCGCGGCGTCAACGAAACATCGATCGACGGCATGTGGGTCGAGCCTCTCGGTTCAGTCACCTCGATCATGTACGCGACCCCGAATTTCTCCTCCAGGCAGAATGTCGTGCGGGTGAATTCGGTGGTGCCGGGCGCCATGCGCGCGCCGGGCGAAAACCCGAGCGCCTTCGGCATCGAAAGCGCCATCGACGAACTCTCCTACCAGGTCGGCATCGATCCGCTGGAGATCCGGCTGCGGAACTACGCCGAGCAGGATCCGCATGCGAAAAAAGCCTGGTCGACCAGGCAGTTGCGCGAGGCTTTTGCCGTGGGCGCCGAGCGCTTCGGCTGGGTCAGGCGCACGCCGGAGCCGCGCTCGATGCGCGACGGCAACCAGTTGATCGGCTGGGGCGTCGCCGCCGGCACCTATCCGGTGCGGCGCGCCTATGGCGAGGCGATCGTGCGCATCCTGGCCGACGGCTCGGTCGAGGTCGAAAGCTCCTCGATCGACATGGGCCAGGGCACCTACACCATCCTGGCGCAGACCGCGGCCGAGACGGTTGGCGTAGCCGCCGACGACGTGGTGGTGAAGCTCGGCGATTCCCGCTTTCCCCGTGCCGGCGTCACCGGCGGCTCACGGCTGGCCGGCGTGATGACGGGTGCCGTCTACAAGGCCGCGACCGCGGCGCTCGACCAGTTGGTGGGGCTTGCGATCAGCGATCCGCGCTCGCCCTTCCACGCCCTGCAGGCTAACACGCTGGTCGTCGCCAACGGCCGCCTCGCCTCCCCGCGCGGCAACGGCCCCGATATCTCGATCGCCGAACTGCTCAAAAGCGTCGGCCGCGATCGCATCGAGGCGACAGGCGACACCATGCCGGCCAATTCGAGCGCAGAGGACCGCTACAAGAACTACACCACCATCGCCATGGCGCTGCCGCATACCGAGGGCGACTACTCCCGCCACTCCTGGTGCGCGCATTTCGTCGAGGTGCGTGTCAACGAGGATTTCGGCACGGTGCGCGTGTCGCGCGTGGTGTCGGCGCTGGATTCGGGCCGGCTCTACAACCCGAAACTCGCCGAAAGCCAGTGGAAGGGCGGCATCATCATGGGTATCGGCCAGGCGCTGCTCGAGGAAGGCATCATGGACCGCCGCCACGGCCGCATCGTCAACAACAACCTCGCCGATTATCTGGTGCCGACCAATGCCGACATTCCCGACATCGAGGTGATCTCGGTCGGCATCCCCGACCTGCATTCCTCGATGCTCGGTGGCAAGGGCGTCGGCGAACTCGCCATCGTCGGCGTCGCCCCGGCAATCGCCAACGCGGTATTCCACGCCACGGGCAAGAGGGTTCGCGATCTGCCGATCACGCTGGAGAAGCTGATTTAGGACGGAGTAATCTCCCCCTCGAGGGGGAGATGTCGCCGAAGGCGACAGAGGGGGTCGCCACGCGTGGAGCGCCAACTCCCCTTGCGGCGCAGGCAAGGCCAAGCCCGGTCGAACCGACCCCCTCTGGCCTGCCGGCCATCTCCCCCTCGAGGGGGGAGATTACGCACTCCTTCATCACGTCCCCTGCCCCTTCAGGAATTGGCTGAGCAGATCCACCGGCAGCGGGAACACCACCGTGGACGAGCGCTCGCCGGCGATGTCGTGCAAGGCCTCGAAATAGCGCAGTTGCATGGCCTGCGGCTCGGCCGCCAGCATGCGGCCCGCCTCGACCAGTTTCGCCGCCGCCTGCTGCTCGCCATCGGCATTGATCACCTTGGCGCGCCGCAGCCGTTCGGCCTCGGCCTGCTTGGCGATGGCGCGGATCATGTTTTCGTTGAGGTCGACATGCTTGATCTCGACATTGGACACCTTGATGCCCCACGCATCGGTGCGCTGGTCGAGGATTTCCTGGATGTCGCTGTTGAGCCTGTCGCGCTCGGCCAGCATCTCGTCGAGTTCGTGCTTGCCGAGCACCGAGCGCAGCGTGGTCTGCGCCAGCTGGTTGGTGGCGGCCATGAAGTCTTCGACCTGGATGACCGCCCGCTCGGCGTCGACGATGCGGAAATAGAGCACCGCGTTGACCTTGACCGAGACATTGTCGCGCGAAATCACGTCCTGCGGCGGCACATCCCGCACCACCACGCGCAGGTCGACCTTCACCATCTGCTGGATGAAGGGGACAAGGATGATGAGACCCGGCCCCTTGACCCCGGTGAAGCGGCCGAGCGTGAAGACCACGCCGCGCTGATATTCCCGGAGAATGCGTATGGACGCGGACAGGAATATGATCACGACCAGTGCAACGATCAGATAGGCCACGTAACCAATCATCATTGTCTTGCTCCATTCCTTCCCGCGTCGCGCCGCCGCACGGTCAGCACGAGGTCGGCGATGTCGGTCACCTCGACGCTGTCGCCGGCCGCGATCGGTTCATCGGCCTTCGCCCGCCAGCGCTCGCCCAGGGCCAGCACATGGCCCTCGCCACCCTGCCAATCGAGGATCTCGGCCAGCTGGCCACGCATCGCCTCGCCGCCGACGCGCGGCGGGTTCTTGCGCGCCGCCCAGAGATAGGTGCCGCTCAGCAGCGCCAATCCAAACGTCAGCGCGGCGGCGGGACCGATGACCGCCCATGACATGGCAAAGCCCGGCCCCTCGACCCTGAGCAGCATGGTTGCGCCGAACAGAAAGGCGGCGACGCCGCCGAGCCCAAGCACGACGGTGGGATTGAAGGCCTCGATGATGAGGAAAACGACGCCGAGCAGCATCAGGGCAAGGCCGGTATAGTTGATCGGCAGGAGATCGAGCGCGTAGAGGCCGAGCACGAGGCAGATGGTGCCGATGACGCCGGGCGCCACGGCACCCGGGCTGGTGAACTCGAAGACGATGCCATAGACGCCGACCAGCATCAGGATGACGGCGGTGTTGGGATCGGTGATTATGGAAAGCAGCCGGATGAACCAGCCGGGCTCCAGCGTCTCGACCGGCAGCCCTTTCGTCGCCAGCACGACTTTCCTGCCGGCCACATCGACGGTGCGCCCATCGGCCATCTGCAGGAGTTCGGTGGTGTCGCGGGCGACGAAGTCGATCACATGTTCCTGCAGCGCCGCATTGGCCGAAAGGCTCGCCGCCTCGCGCACGGCCTTCTCGCCCCAGTCGCCATTGCGACCGCGCAGTTCGGCGAGCGAACGGATCAGGGCGACGGCGTCATTGGTCACCTTGGCCATCATCGCGTCGCCCGCGGGCCGTCCACTGGCGTCCTTCTGGTCGCCCTTCTCGCCGCCCGGAAGCGACGGCAGCCCGCCAAACTCCACCGGCGTCGCGGCACCCACATTGGTGCCGGGCGCCATGACAGCGACATGGGTGGCGTAGAGGATATAGGTGCCGGCGCTCGCCGCATGGCCGCCGGCCGGCGCGACATAGCCGATGACCGACACCGGCGACGCCAGTATATCGGCGATCATCTCGCGCATCGAGGTGACCAGCCCGCCCGGCGTATCGAGCTGCAGGATGAGGACTGCCGCGTCCCGTTTGGCCGCGACATCAAGCGCTTCCTCGAGCTGCCTGCTGCTTGCCGGCCCGATGGCGCCGTCAATTGCGACGCTCAAGGCGACCCTCTCGCTCTCGGCCGAAGAGAAGGGACAAAGAACAGCCGCGACGACGAAGGCCGCGGCAAGAAGGGCCACCCGCGCGAAGGTCACGCTCAAAGCTCCATGGATTCAATATGGGGTTGTATTTGGGCGAGTCCATAGACGACGCGACATCGGCGATCGTGACGGCCGAATCGACGGCCGGAAGGGCAAGATGGCGGGCAGGCCAGAGGAGACACGCCAGAATCCCAGCCCTCGGCGCGGCGCGTGAATCCGTTCGGCGCGACGCTCTTCAGGAGCGAGCGCAAATCAGCAGGCTTGGGTCCGCGAACGCGCGCAACCGCCGGTCTCCCCTGCGGAGCAGATCGGCGGCTTCAGCGCCAATCAGCTGCCAGCGGCGTGCCGATGTCCACCGGTACCGCTGACGTCGACGGCCCCGGCTCGACCTGGGCCAATAGCGGAGATCTCAATGTCGGCATCAGCGGCACTGGCATGCTGACGATCGCGAATGGCGGCACGGTGTCGACCGGCGGCGCGATCAACATCGCCGTCCTGGCGGGCTCTGTCGGCACGTTGAACATCGGCGCGGCGAGCGGATCGCCCACGGCGGCCGCGGGCGCGCTCAATGCGGCAAGTGTCCAGTTCGGACCGGGTGCGGGCGCGATCAACTTCAATCACACCGACACGAACTACACGTTCGCGTCGGCGATCAGCGGCGCGGGCACGATCAACCAGATCGCCGGCACGACGAACCTGACCGCCGATTCGAGCGGATTCACCGGTGCAACCAATGTCAGCGGCGGACGGCTGGCCGTGAACGGTTCGCTGGCCAGCTCGTTGGTGACGATCTCGGGCGGCACGCTGGGCGGCAACGGCACGGTTGGCGGCATCGTCGCACAGTCGGGCGGCATCATCGCACCGGGCAATTCGATCGGCACGCTCAATGTCGCCGGCTACATCGACCAGGCGGCGGGCTCGATCTACCAGGTCGAACTCACCTCGACCGGCCAGTCGGACCTCATACTGGCGACGGGCACGGCGACCATCGCCTCCGGCGCGGTCCTTGACGTCGTCAAGACGGACGCCGCGCCTTATGTGCTGGGCACGCACTACACCGTGCTGCAAGCCGATACCGGCGTCAACGGCACCTACACGCTCAGCGGGGCCGGTCCCTTCATCGGCCTTGTCGCCAATTACGACCCGACGCATGTCTATCTCGATGTGGTGCAGGCAAAAACCTTCGCCGCGGTCGGCCTGACCCCCAACCAGATCGCCGCCGGCGGCGGCGCCGAAAGCCTTGGCGGCGGCAATCCGCTCTTTGATGCCATTATGGGCCTGCCGAGCGAAACCGCTGCCCAGGCGGCCTTCGACCAGCTCTCGGGTGAGATCCATGCCTCGGCCAAGGGCATGCTGCTCGAAGACAGCCGTTTCGTCCGCGACGCCGCCAGCAATCGCATCGCCTCTGCCTTCGGCGATATCGGTCCGGCGGCACTGCCGGTCATGGCCTATGGCGAGGGTGGACCGGAGATGGTCGCCGCCGACACCGATCGCTTCGCCGTCTGGGGCCAGGCCTTTGGTTCGTGGGGCAACACGGACAGCGATGGTAATGCCGCCGCCTTCGACCGCTCGACCGGCGGCCTGCTGGCCGGCGTCGACACGCTGGTCGGCGGCTGGCGTGTCGGCCTCATCGGCGGCTACAGCCATTCCTCTTTCGATGCGGACGCCCGCAACGCCTCCGGCAAGAGCGACAACTATCATCTTGGTCTCTATGGCGGCACCAATTGGGGCGCCATCGCCTTCCGCACCGGTGCGGCCTACAGCTGGAGCAGCCTCTCGACAAAGCGCTCCGTCGCCTTCAACGGTTTTGCCGATCAGCTCTCGGCCGATTACGATGCCGGCACGGCGCAAGCGTTCGGCGAACTCGCCTACAAGGCCGATACCGGGCGCTTCAAGGTCGAACCCTTCGCCAACCTGGCCTATGTCAGCCTGCACACCGACGGCTTCACCGAAACGGGCGGTGCGGCGGCCTTGGCCAGCGCCGGCACAAGCACCAACGCCACCTTCACCACGCTGGGCCTGCGAGGCTCGACGGGCTTCATGCTTGGCGGCGTCGACGCCACCGCGCGCGGCATGCTCGGCTGGCGCCATGCCTTCGGCGATATCACCCCGACTTCCAGCTTCGCCTTCGCGGGCGGAGACGCCTTCACCATCGCCGGCGTGCCTGTCGCCAGGGACGCGGCGGTAGTCGAGGCCGGTCTCGACCTCGACATGTCGGCCAATGCCACGCTCGGCCTCTCCTATACCGGGCAATTCGGCGGCGGCACGGTCGACCAGGGCGCCAAGATCAATCTGGGCCTGCGGTTCTGAACCAGAGCATGATGCCGAAAAGTGTGACATCATGCTCTATCTCTTTGATTAGGGCCGGCTTTTGCAGCCTGAGCCGGCACGTCAGTCGATCCTACTCCGGCGACGGCACCGGCGGCTTCGATGTCAGCGCGGTGCCGGCGGCCGCGACGATGACGGCGGCGATGCCGGCGAGTTGCGGCACGGTCAGGCTCTCGTGCAGGAACAGGAAGCCGGCGAGTGCGCCGAGCCCCGGCTCGAGGCAGGTCAGCGTGCCGTAGATGCGTGCCGGCATCCGGGTCAGCGCCACCATCTCGAGCCAGAACGGCAGCGCGCTGGAGAACAGGCCGACCAGCAGCGCACTGAGCAGGATCGACGGCGCGAGCAGCCCCGTTCCGGCCTCCGCCACGCCGAACGGCAGCACCAGCACCGCGGCGATCGCCATGCCATAGGCCGTGGTGCGCGAGCCGAGTTCCGCGCCCGCCTTCTGGGCGAGCACGATGTAGAGCGCCCAGAAGCCGCCGGCCGCCAGCGCCAGCATCACCCCGGTCGGATCAAGCGGCTGCAGCGAGTGGACAAAGGGCGAAAGCAGGACGATGCCGGCCACGGCCAGCGCGATCCAGGCGAAGTCGCTGGCGCGCCGCGAGGTCAGCGTCGCCACCAGAAGCGGCCCGGAAAACTCCAGCGCCACCGCGACGCCGAGCGGAATCCTGGCGAGTGCCGCATAGAACAGGAGGTTGAGCGCGCAAAGCGTCACGCCATAGGCGACGAGCCACGGCAGGGTGGCGCGCGACGGCCGCATCTGCCACGGCCGCAGCACCGCGATCAGCATCAGCGCGCCGATGACCAGCCTGAGCGTCGTCGTGCCCTGCGCGCCGATGACCGGAAACAGCGTTTTGGCGAAGGTGGCGCCGATCTGGATCGACACCATGGCGCCCATCAGCGCCGCGACGGGCAAAGGCGCCGCTTCGCGACGGGCAACCGGGGTCAATGTCACTTGATGCTATCCTCCATGCCGCAGGCGTCAGCTCCCTGGCGGCCTGGGGATAGGCCGAACCGGCCCGCCTGTCGTGAGGCAGCGGAAACGGCTTGATGGGTCAGGACCGGTGCGCGAGGCGAACGGCCTGCAGCCGCCGCCTCAGCCGGCAAATGACACGCCCCTGCGGCGCATCCCGGCCTGCACGCCAAGCAGGATCAGCCGGGACAGGATTTCCATGTCCAGCGGCATGCTTGGGCGCCAGACGTCGAGCAGCAGGGCCACCCGGGCCTCATCGGCGTTGTTCATCACCTCATGCGGATATGTGTCGTCCCACAGCATGCCCTCGCCGTCGGTGATCCGCCTCTCCTGATGATTGATCATCATGACGGTTGCCGGGCGGCCATCCGCCTGCCGCGGAATGGCCAGGCCAAGGTGAAATCGCATGATGCCCCGAAAAGGCCCGCGATGGCTGGGAATGTGTTTGCGCGGTGCCAAGAAGGAAACCGCCGCCGATTTGACTTCCGGGCATTCGGCCAGCAGCCGCGCAAGAACTGGCATCCGCGCGAGGTTCTCCGGCACCGCGATGTCATAGGCCTTGAGCACGAACATGCGCCAGTCGAGACCGTCATTGGCCGAGATTTCGGCCTGCTCCGGCATGATGTCGTGGAAGCGCGGCACTTTGTTCAGGCGCACCGCAAGCGCTTCGTCGCGGATGCCGCGCCAGGCACTGGTGAATTTCGCCGCGTTCGGAAATTCGGTGGCTACATCAAGGATAGCCGGCGCGTCTATCCGTTTTTCGTAGACACGCCGGATCACATCGGATGCAAGATCGTAGATGCGCGACATTTCATGGCCTCCGTGACACTATAAACGGACATCCGACGGTCTGGATCACACATTTTGTTCACCGCGTTGCTGCCTTCGACGCCAGCCGTGGCCCGGTCTTGACATCGACGATCTCGGGCCTGGCGCTGTTGACCGCGCCGTTCCGATTTCATGAGCGCAATGAGCCGCCCCGCGGCCACCGGGCCACGTTCCAAGCTTTTCATGGGACGTTTCCCTATTGCTGGGTGGCCGTCACCGGCGTTTTGCCCGTATCCTGCCCAGGATCCTGTTTGGCCGCCCTGCTCTTGAAGATGCGTCGCACCGTCACGAACAGCAGCGGCACCAGGAACACGCCGATCACGGTCGCCGCGATCATGCCTCCCATGACGCCGATGCCCACCGAGTTCTGCGCGCCGGAGCCGGCGCCGCTGGCGATCGCGAGCGGTGTGACGCCGAGGATGAAGGCCAGCGACGTCATCAGGATCGGCCGCAATCGTTGTCGCGCCGCTTCCAGCGTCGCCTCGACGAGCCCCATGCCCGCGGCTTGCCGCTCGATCGCGAATTCGACGATCAGGATGGCGTTCTTGGCGGCCAACCCGATCGTGGTCAGCAAGCCGACCTTGAAATAGACGTCGTTGGTCTGGCCGAACAGGCTTGCCGCAAGCAGCGCGCCGAAGATGCCGATCGGCACCGACAGCATGACCGCGAACGGGATCGACCAGCTTTCATAAAGTGCCGCAAGGCACAGGAACACAACCAGCGCCGAAATCGCATAGAGCGACGTCGCCTGGTTGCCCGAAAGCCGTTCCTGATGCGACAGCCCGGTCCATTCATGCGAATAGCCGGGCGGCAGTTGGGCGACCAGCCTGTCGATCTCGTCCATCGCCGCGCCCGAACTCACGCCGGCCGCCGCGGCGCCCTGGATCTCGACCGCGGCCGATCCATTGTAGCGTTCGAGCCGGGGCGAGCCGAAGGTCCAGTGGCTGGAGGCGAAGGCCGAGAACGGCACCATGTCGCCGCTCGGATTGCGCACCTGCCATTTGTCCAGGTCTTCCGGCTGCATGCGGAAGTTGGCGTCCGACTGCAAATAGACCGGCTTCACCCGTCCACGATCGATGAAATCGTTGACGTAGTTGCTGCCCCAGGCGGTCGAGAGCGTGTTGTTGATGTCGGCGAGGCTGACGCCCAGCGCGCTTGCCTTTTCCTGGTCGATGTCGATCGAGAATTGCGGCTGGTCCTCCTGGCCGTTGGGCCTGGTATTGGCAAGCAACTTGCTCTGCGCGGCGAGGCCCAGAAGCTGGTTGCGCGTCTGGATCAGTGCGTCGTGACCGGCGCCGTTGACATCCTGCAGGTAGAAGTCGAAGCCGTTGGTGTTGCCGAAGCCCTGGATGGCCGGAGGCGCAAGCGCGAAGACCTGCGCGTCCTTGATCTTCCTGAACGCGCCCATCGCGCGACCGGCGATCGCCTGAGCCGCCGCGGCCGGCGATTTGCGCTGGGCGAAATCCTTCAACCGCACGAAGCCGATGCCGACATTCTGCCCGGCGCCGCCGAAACCGAAGCCGGAGGCGGTGAAGACGCCGTCGACCACGTCCTTTTCGTCCTTCAGATAGTGGTCGGTCACCTGCGCCAGCACGCGCTCGGTGCGGTCCTGCGTGGCGCCGACCGGCAGTTGCACGCTGGTGATCAGGATGCCCTGGTCCTCTTCCGGCAGGAACGAACTCGGCAACCGCGCAAACAACCAGCCGACGCCGATGACGATGGCCAGGAACACGGCGAGGAAGCGCCCCGACCGGTTGATGATGCCATGCGAGCCATCGCGATAGGCTGTCGTGCCGCGGTCGAACATGCGATTGAACCAGCCGAATGGACCGGTCTGCGTCGCATGGTTCTTCGGCCGCCGCAGGATCGTGGCGCAAAGGGCCGGTGTCAGCACCAGCGCCACCAGAACGGACAGCACCATGGCCGAGACGATGGTCACCGAGAACTGCCGGTAGATGATGCCGGTGGAACCGCCGAAGAACGCCATCGGCACGAACACGGCCGAAAGCACGGTGGCGATGCCGACCAGCGCGCCGGTGATCTCGTTCATCGATTTTTCCGTCGCCTCTTTCGGCGACAGATCTTCCTCTTGCATGACGCGCTCGACATTCTCGACCACCACGATGGCGTCGTCGACCAGCAGGCCGATGGCCAGCACCATGGCGAACATGGTCAGTGTGTTGACGGAATAGCCGAACAGCGACAGCACGCCGAACGTGCCGAGCAGCACGACCGGCACGGCGATGGTCGGGATGATCGTCGCCCGCAAATTCTGCAGGAAGATGAACATCACCAGGAACACCAGCACGATCGCCTCGGCCAGCGTCTTGACCACCTCCTCGATCGAAAGCCGCACGAAGGGCGAGGTGTCGTAGGGATAGACGACCTCGACCCCTTGCGGGAAGGTCGAGCTCAGGCGATTGATCGTCGAGCGCACCGCCTCCGCGGTGTTGATGGCGTTGGCGCCGGTCGCCAGATTGATGGCGACACCGGCCGCCGGCTTGCCGTTGTAGTGGGCTTGCGTCGTGTAGCTTTTGGCGCCGAGCTCGACCGTGGCGACATCGTTGAGGCGGACCAGCGAACCGTCCGTCTGGCTCTTCAGGATGATGTTGCGGAACTGTTCCGCGGTCTGCAACCGGCTCTTGGCGGTCACCGTGGCGTTGAGTTCCTGGCCCTTGCGCGCCGGCAGACCGCCGAGCTGGCCGGCCGAGACCTGCGTGTTCTGCGCCTGGATCGCGGCCGCCACGTCACTCGGCATCAAGGCATATTTGGCGAGCTTGTCGGGATCGAGCCAGATGCGCATGGCATAGCCCGAGCCGAAAAGCTGCGTCGAGCCGACGCCTTCGACGCGCTTCAGCGTGTCGTTGATGGTGGCGTCGATATAATCGGCCAGATCGGTCGAGTTCATCTTGCCGTCGCTGGAGACGAAACCGATGACCATCAGGAAGCCGGTCGAGGATTTGGAGACGGTGATGCCGTTACTCTGCACCACTTGCGGCAGTTGCGACTGGACGAGTTGCAGCTTGTTCTGCGTCTGCACCTGGGCGGTGTCGGGATTGGCGGCACTGGTGAAGGTCAGCGTGATCGAGGCCGAACCGGTCGAGGTCGATGTGGCCGTCATGTAATCGAGATTGTCGATGCCGGTCATGCCTTGCTCGATGACCTTGGTCACCGAATTTTCCACCGTCTGGGCGTCCGCGCCCGGATAGGTGGCGCTGATGTTGACCGTGGTCGGCGCGATCTGCGGATATTGCGAGATCGGCAGCGTGGTGAGCGCGAGCAGGCCCCCCAGCATGATCACGATGGCGATCACCCAGGCGAAGATCGGCCGGTTGATGAAGAATGTGGACATCGGCTCAGTTTCCGGTCGAGGCGGCGGGCGCCGGTTGCTGGCCGGCGCTGGCCATCTTGGATGGGGCGAATGCGGCCGATGTCTGCCCGCGATCCTTGATCTCGCCGGTCGCCTCGTCGATCGTCACTTCGACACCCGTCGCATCGCCGCCGGGCCGCACCAGTTGCAGGCCCTCGACAATGACACGATCGTTGTCGCCGACGCCCGAATCCACCAGCCAGGTGTTGCCGACGCTGTTGCGCACCGCAAGCACGCGCGTCTCGACCTTGCCCTGCGCGTTGATGACCATGGCGGTCGCCTCGCCCTTTGTGTTGCGGGTGACGGCGCGCTGCGGCACCAGGAAGCTGTTCTGGGCGACGCCCTCTTCGACCAGTGCCCGCACATACATGCCCGGCAGAAGCAGGCGGTCGGGATTGGGGAACTCGGCCCTGAGCGCGAAGGTGCCGGTCGTCTGGTCGACATTGGCGCCGGCGAATTCCAGCTTGCCGGTCTGCGCGTAGATGGTGCCGTTCTCGAGCTTCAGCTTGACGCTGACATTGGGACCGCTGAATTTCAGCCGCCCTTCCGAGATCGCCTGGCGCAGATTGAGCAGATTGGTGCTCGACTGCGTGACGTCGACATTGATCGGGTCGAGCGAACGGATGGTGGTCAGCACGGTTGCCTGGTTGGTGGTGACCAGCGCGCCCGGCGTCAGCGTAGACTTGTCGATGCGGCCGGCGATCGGCGCGGTGATCGAGGTGCGATCGAGGCTGATGCGCGCCGTCTCCACGCTGGCCTTGGCCGAAGCCACATCCGCCTGGGCTTGCGCCAGCGTGGCGGCGGCGTCGTCATAATCCTGTTTGGAAACAACGTTCTGCTTCAAGAGCCCGGCGTAGCGGTCGAACTTGGCCTGCGCGGTCGGCACCGCCGCTTCCGCCTTCTGCTGGGCCGCGACGGCACTGTCATAGGCAGCCTGGTAACTGGCCGGGTCGATCAGATAGAGCGGCTGTCCCACCACCACCTCGGCGCCTTCCTTGAACAGGCGCTGCTGGATGATGCCGTCCACTTGCGGCCGCACCTCGGCGATCAGCGAAGCCGCCGTGCGTCCCGGCAATTCGGCCGTGATCGCGACCGACTGCGGATGCAGCGTGACGACGCCGACCTCCGGCTTACCGACACCGCCCATGCCGGCGGGTGTCTTGCCCTGCTCCTGCGAACACGCCGCCAAGAGAAGGGCAGCAGTAAACGCCGCCATCCAGGGGGCGAAGCGGCGCGGATGATTAGACTGGATCGGCATGGCCTGTATCTTTCCCTGGAGTTTCGGTCGCCGTCTGGCTGTCCGCGAAGGTGGGGTTGAAAGGATCGACGAGAGTGCCGGTGATGGCGAGCGATGTGGTGACGATCGGTGTCACGGCGCCCGATGTCATGGCGCCCGATGTAATGGCAAAGGCCACGCCGGTACGGCGTCGAACACGACTTCGAAGCGGCTCATGCTGCGCTCCTTCTCCTCGGCCAGAGAACACCCGACAATTTCGAGTTGATGGCCGCGATGCCCATCCATGGCATTATGCCGATCATCGACGACATGCCAAGCACCTTGCCGGGTGCCTTACGCGATCTTTCGGCGATAATGTCCGTGGCGGTGCGGCCGCGAGACGGGCAGCGACAGGCGCCAGGCGGCGAAGTCCAGGCGGATCGCGCCCTTCAGCGTATCGGCCGGCAGGGCCAGCGGCAGGCCGCTCCCGGGCAGCGCCGTCCGGCGGCCGGGACGGCCGAGCGACAATTTCGGGCTGACCGAAGCGATCAGCCGCAGCATCATCAGGGCTTCCCACATCACCGTGCTTCCATTGGGGTATCGAAGGGTGGGAGGCGGTACAGGACCGCCATCCCACAAGCCCGGCCGGCCCGAGAACGGGTTGGGCATCGGGCCGGCCGGCGCGGCCGGTCAGGATTATCCGCCGTTCCCGGGCTGGGGCGGCGGCAGGCCATCATTGGGCAGGCCGCCTTGGCCGGCTGCGTCATCCGGCGGGCCGGGGGTGGTCCGTGCGGGCGTTCCGCCGAAGCGAGGATTTCGAGCTGTTCGGGCGTGAGCTTGGCGCGCAGCACGGTGATCGCGTCTTTCAGCTTGGCGGCCGAGGCCGCGCGCGCCGTGACGTCGTCGGCCAGCCTCTCCTGGAAGGCGAAGGGATCGGCCTTGCCGCCCAGGCCTGCGTCGGGGCCTTTCGCCTGCGGCCCGCCATCTGGTCCGCCAGCACCACCGCGGCCGCCAAGACCATGATCGGGCCGCGCAAGCACCGCCTGCAGCGCGCTGGTATAGTCGCGCCACGCGTCGAGCTGTTCGCTGCGGATGCCGACGCGCGTCTCCAGCACCGCCAGCCGGGCCGCCAGCATGAAATCCGGCGGCAGTCCCATGCGGCGGGGGCCGAAACCTTCCGGGCCAAAGCCCTGCCCGCCCCAACCCTGCGGACCCCAACCCCGTGGACCGTGCCGCATCGGCCCATGCGGGCCAAAGCCCTGCGGGCCCGGCCCGTTCTGGCCGCACAAGGCCATCGGCCCGTGGTCAGGCCCATCCTGCATAGCCATGGCTGGCGGCCCACCAGGGGCGCCGTCGGGATCTGGCTGCGCGGCCAGAGCGGGGTGGATAGCGGCGACGGAAAACAGGCCGAGCGCAAGAAGTCTGCTTCGCATGACGGTGTTCCTTTCTCTCATGCATCGGATGGCCATGACGATAGGAAGGCTGTTTGTCCGCTTCGCGTCGGCATGTTGCCGAAGGTTTCCGCAACGGGGCAATTTGTTTCCGAATGTTTCCAGCGGCCCGCTGGCAACATTGCGTTGCAATTTTCCATGCCGCTGGCGCGCGCTCTTCCTATAATCACGGGTCAAGCAAGGGCACGAGCATGCAGTCACATCCCCACATCCTCGTCGTTGACGACGACCGCGAGATCAGGACGCTTCTCGGCCGCTATCTCGACGGCCAGGGTTTCCGCGTCTCGGTGGCGGCGGACCGGCGCGAATGCGAGCAGAAGCTGGCCTCCGGCCAGTTCGACCTCGTCGTGCTCGACGTCATGCTGCCGGACGGTTCGGGGCTCGACATCTGCCGCGCCTTGCGCGACCGCAAGCCGCAGATCCCGGTGATCCTGCTCACGGCGCTGAAGGAAGATGTGGACCGCATCATCGGCCTGGAACTCGGCGCCGACGACTATCTCGGCAAGCCCTTCAACCCACGCGAACTCATCGCCCGCATCCGCGCCGTGCTGCGGCGCGCGGTGCCCGAAGAGGCGCCGGCCCCCCGCCCGCGCATCTACCGCTTCGCCAGCTACCGGCTGGAGCCCGACACCCGCAAGGTGACGGATGCCCGAGGCGAGCTTATCGACCTCACCGGCGCCGAGTTCGATCTCTTGCAGGTTTTCCTCGACCGCCCCGGCAGGTTGTTGTCGCGTGACCAGCTGCTCGATCTCACCCAGGGGCGCGAGCGTGATCCGCTGGAACGCTCGGTCGACGTGCTGATGAGCCGGCTGCGCCGCAAATTCGCCGATGCCGGCGACGGGCCGCTGTTCAAGACCGTTCGCAATGGCGGCTACCAGCTCACCGCGCGCGTCGAGGCGGTGGAGGCGCAGGCGTGAATTCGCTGCGCCGCCGCCTCATCCTGCTGCTGGTCATCTCGATCGTCGGCGTCGTCGGCCTGGCGACGGCCGCCATCCTCAGCGTGCGCGGCGGCGGGCCGCCGCCGGAGCTGACCGTGCCGTGGGTCGCCCAGCAGATGGAGCTCGTCGCGCGGCTGCTGCCGGGGCCCATTCCGGACGTGCTTAAGGTGCAGTTTGCCGATCATCCGGCCGGCGGCAAGGTCGACCGTGCGGAAACGGCGATGCTCAACGATATCCTGCACCGCCGCGGCCTCGACTTGCTGGCCATCATCAGCGCGAAGCCGGACCAACCCGGCCAGATCGCATCGGTGCAACTGCCCGACAGCCGCTGGGCGATCATGGAGGTGCCGCACCTCAAGCCGCCTCGGCGCGAATGGCTGGTGCTGGCCGGCTGGATCTCGCTGATCGTGGCCGGCGCCACGGCCGTCTCGGTCTATTTCACCGCCGTGCTGATCCGGCCGCTGGAAATGCTGGAGGCCGCCGTCTCCAAGATCGGCAGCGACGGCATGCTGGCCGCGGTGCCGGAAGTCGGTTCGGCCGAGGTCAAGGCGACGGCGCACGCGCTTAACCAGCTCTCGTCGCGGCTGAAGACATCAATGGAAAGCCGCATGCGGCTGGTGGCCGCTGCCGGCCATGATTTGCGCACGCCGATGACGCGCATGCGGTTGCGCGCCGAATTCCTCGACGAGGAGCGCGACAAATGGCTCCACGACCTCGACGAGCTCGACCGCATCGCCGACAGCGCCATCCGCCTCGTGCGCGAGGAGGTGAACCAGGATGCCGTCGAGCCGATCGACCTGGAGAAGATGGTGCGCGACATATCAGCCGAGATGGCCTCGCTCGGCCATGCCGTCTCGATCGGGCATCTGGACAAGGTTTCGATCCGCGCCGGCGCGCTCGGCCTGCGGCGCGCGCTGCGCAACCTGATCGTCAACGCCGCCACCCACGGCAAGGCCTGCACCATCACCCTTGCCGTCACCGACAGGCGCGCGGTCCTGACTATTTTCGACAACGGCCCGGGCATTCCGTCCGACCTCATCAACAAGGCCTTCGAGCCCTTCTTCCGCGTCGACCCCGGCCGCCAGCAATCCATTCCCGGCGCCGGACTGGGCCTCGCCATCGCCAAGGAAATCATCGAGCGCTACGGCGGCACGGTCACGCTGGAGAACCGCACGGGCGGCGGACTGGCACAGACGGTGATGTTCGCCGCGGCGTGAGCGTCGGCGCCGTTCGCCCCGCCCGAAGCCGATGGCGACCGGCGTCTACTTCTCGTGCATCTTCGGCGTGCGGACTGATATGCTCCCGGCAACGGCTTGCGGATCGAACGGGAGCGCGCGGAGATGTCGATCAAGGTAATCGGAACTGGCTTCGGCCGAACGGGCACGGATTCAATGCGCGAGGCGCTGGCCATTCTCGGCTTCGGCCCCTGTCATCACATGCATGAAGTGATGGGCAACGAGGAGCAGAAACGGATGTGGCGTGCGCTGGCCCAAGGTGCCGCGCCGGACTGGAACCAGCTGCTCTCGGGATATGCCTCCTGTCTGGACTGGCCCTCGGCGTACTACTGGCGTGAACTGATCGAATTCTATCCGGATGCCAGAGTGATCCTGACCTACCGCTCGGCCGAAAGCTGGTGGGAGAGTTTTGAAAAAACGATCGTGGCGGCACTTAAGCAAAGCGTGGATCAGGAATCGCTGGGCGTTGCCCTGATCGCCAGGCAGGTGTTCGGCGGGCGGCCCGGCGATCGGGCGCATGCCATTGCCTGCTACGAGGCCAATGTCCGTGCGGTGTACGCCAGGGTTGCACCGGAGCGGCTGCTGGTCCATGCACTCGGCGATGGCTGGGAACCGCTGTGCAGCCATCTCGGCGTTGCGATACCGGATCAGGATTATCCCAACCGCAACGCCGCCGAGAGCTTCAGGTCGAGATTTTCGCTGAACTGATCTGGACGAATGCCGGCGGTGCCGGGCCCCGGCGAATCTGGGTTCCTCGCCCCCGCTGGCGTGGGGCGAGGAAAAAGCATGGCGTTTTTACCCCGCCATCGCCAGCGGCACGGCGCTCTTGTTGGGGATCTGGATGTCGATTTCCAGCGTCGACATGGTCTCGCCGCGGTCCATCGAGACCTGGATGTAGTCCTGGTCGATCTGCACATGCTTGGCGATGACAGCCAGAATCTCTTCGCGTAGGACCGAAACGAGATCGGGCTGGCCACGGCTGCGGCGCTCATAGGCGAGCAGCACCTGCAGCCGCTCGCGCGCCACCGGCGCGCTGGTGCGCCGCTTGAAGAGGTCGAGGATGCTCATGCGGCCCTCCTTCCGAGAAGCCGGTCGAGGAAGCCCTTGCGCTCGAAGGGAACGATCACCGGCAGGTCTTCGCCTTCCAGGCGCCGGGCCGCTTCGAGATAGGCCTTGGCGGCGGCGTTGGTGGGTTCGGAGAGCGTTACCGGCGCGCCGAGGTTGGAGGCTCTCAGCACGTCCTGGCTCTCGGGAATGATGCCGAGCAGCGGCACCGAGAGGATTTCGAGCACGTCGTCGATCGACAGCATCTCGCCGCGCGCCGCGCGCGCCGCGTCATAGCGGGTGACCAGCACGTGCTTGGCGATGTGCTCGCCCTGTTCGGCGCGCATGGTGCGGGCGTCGAGCAGGCCGATGATGCGGTCGGAATCGCGCACCGAGCTCACCTCCGGATTGGTGACGATGACCGCCTCGTCGGCGAAGCGCATGGCGAGCTGAGCGCCGCGCTCGATGCCGGCCGGGCTGTCGCAGAACACATAGTCGAACACCTGGCGCAGCCGGGCGATGACTTCGGCCACGCCCTCCTCGGTCAGCGCGTCCTTGTCGCGCGTCTGCGAGGCCGGCAGCAGATAGAGCGTCTCCAGCCGCTTGTCGCGGATCAGCGCCTGCGACAGCTTGGCGGTGCCCTGGATGACGTTGACGAGGTCGAACACCACGCGCCGCTCGGCGCCCATGATGAGGTCGAGGTTCCTGAGGCCGACGTCGAAATCGACCAGCGCCACCTTCTTGCCGGTCTTGGCCACGGCAGCGCCGAGTGCGGCCGTCGAGGTCGTCTTGCCGACGCCCCCCTTGCCCGAAGTGACCACCACTACCTTGCCCATATAAATCCAGCCTCCGTTGGCGTTTTTATGTTTTCGTTTCGCCGTGGCCAGCACGGCGCCTGATCAGAACCGCCGACACTCGCACGCGAAGCCGGCCCGAAGCTTGCGCCTCGGGAGCCGGCCTCAGCCGAGCGGCAACACGCACAGCGCATCGTTTTCGAGGAAGGCCTGCACCGCCTTGCCGCGCGACATCCCTTCCATCTCCTCGGCCGTGGTGTACCAGCCGTCGACCGCGAGCAGCTCCGCCTCGTTCTTGCGGCAGAAGATGCGCGCCGAAATATTGCCTTCCGAGCCCGCGATCGCCCGGCCGCGCAGCGTGCCGTAGACATGGATCGAGCCGCCGGCGACGATCTCGGAACCCGACGCCACCGAGCCAAGCACGATGACGTCGCCGTGCGGATGGAAGACCGACTGTCCGGAACGGATCGGCGCCTTGATCATCAGCGTGCCAGCGGCGGGTTCGGGGGGCATCTGGACAGCACCCTGCCCCACCCTTGGAGCCTCGGTCCCGGCCGCATCCGTTGTTGCCGCCTCCGTCCGGGCCACCGCCGTCCGGGCCGGTTCGATCCGGACCGCTTCGAGCCTTGCCAGCGCGGGATCCGCCATCTCGTCCTGCGAGGCCTGCAAGGCCTCAGCATGGACCGCATTTTGCCCTGACGGTTCCGCCCGGGCCGGCGCCTCGGCGGCCGCCGCCTCCAGCTCTTCCGCCCGCGCCTTGCGCGCGGCCCGGCCAAGCAGCCCCTCCGCCGTCGCCTCCTTGGCGCCGGCCAGCAGCGGCGGCAGGTCAGGCCCGAGCGAAGCACCCTCCATCTCGATGGCATAGACACGGATGCCGCGCGCCCCAAGCGCGGCGACCAGCAGCGCGATGTCCTCGACGGCAGGCTTCAGCACATTGAGATCGAGCACCACCGGCCGCCCGGAAAAATAGCCCGGCGAATTGCCGATCCAGTGATCCAGCCCTTCCAGCCAATCAGAAATCGGCGCCTCCGGCGTCAGCGTGAACGCGACGAAGGAGCGGGCGCGGAAACGAATGGATTTGGCCTCGAGGGGGGCGGCAAAGGTCACGGCTGGCGAATCCTTACTCAATGGTTAAAGGGTGCCGGCGGAATGGTTAACAAATGGTTAATGGAGGCGATCAACTTGGCAGCCAGGAAGAGAATTCAAGGTCGGCCGAGTGCCGGTACCGCATGCCTGCCTATGACGCCGCGAATGTCTTCATTGGGCCAAAAGCGGAGCGTCCGCTTTCGGGAGATTGGCTGGAAAGTCGCCTTTCCAGTGTGGCGCCCGTGCGGTCATGCCCATTGTTTCCAGGCGTTCTGCTGGTCCGACCGCGATGCACCGAGCGCCCGAAGCACTGCCTCGATGGTCAGTTGCGTCAATTCGGGCCGGGGGCCACGATCGAGGATGCCTCGCGTCACCTGCAGCCATATACCCGTGACGATGTCCACCGCGAGCTCCGCGTCGCGTATGCTCATTCGATCCTGGGCTATTGCCTGAGTGATATCCGCCTTCAGATTCGCCCGAATACCACGCGCATACTCGGCGCGCGACTGAGAACTCTGAACGACCAGCCTTGCCCAATTCGGGTCCGAAATCGCCTTTTCCAGGAATTTCGCGAAGGCGAAGGACAAGCGTTTGAGAGGATCCTCCAGTGCGAGGCGTGCATCCGTCAGCACCGCGTCGAAGCTCTCGCCGAGTTTCTCCCCTACAGCCGCGGCCAGTTCGTCGATGCTCTGGAAGTGGTAGTAGAAGGTACCCTTCGCTATCCCAGCTGCCTCCACCACGGCATCGATCGTAACGGCCTCGCGAGGGCGTTCTCCCATCAGCATCATCCCGGCATCCAAGATCAGCGTACGCGTTCTTTCCCGCTTCTCCCGTCCGATCTCCGCCCTGCGCGCCAAATCAACCTTTGCCATCCGTCCTGCCTTTTTTGCATTGCACCATTACGCAAATGTCATATTGACCAAATAGTCGATTTGACGCATTTGTACAATACGAAACTTACCAAGCGAGCCGGGCAGCAGCTCGAGCTCCGGTGTTCGCAACACAAGCGTATCTGACAATAAGGAATGGCATCAATGAATGTTCAGTCCCAGCACTTCAAATCAAGGCCGCTGCCGTTCGAATGCATTGCCCTAGTGCTGCAAGGTGGAGGCGCGCTCGGGGCCTACCAAGCGGGAGTCTATGAAGCTCTTGCGGAAGCCGACATTCATCCGGACTGGGTTGCCGGCGTGTCCATCGGTTCCATCAACGCGGCGATCATTGCCGGTAACGCGCCTTCCGAACGGGTCTCAAAGCTGCGTGCGTTCTGGCGCGAGATCACGGCGAACCCTCTGCTCGACTGGGCTAGCACTGCAGATGCGCTGGCTCCCAAAGGCGACCTGTCCCGCGCGATCTTCAATCAGTTCAGCGCGGCTTGCGCGGCAATAGCCGGCGCGCCGGGCTTTTTCAGCCTCCGGCAACCCGCTCCCTGGCTCCGCCCGGGTGGAGCAATCGAGGGCACAAGCTTTTACGAAACCACCCACCTGAAGAGCACGCTTGAGCGGCTCGTCGACTTCGACCGGATCAACGCAGGCGGCATGCGTTTCAGCGCAGGCGCAGTCAACGTGTGCACGGGTAATTTCGTCTACTTCGACAATCAAACCCATACGATCCGTCCAGAGCACGTGATGGCCAGCGGCTCGCTCCCGCCAGGCTTCCCGGCCATTGAGATCGAGGGGGAATTCTACTGGGACGGTGGCCTCATCTCGAACACTCCGTTGCAATGGGTGGCCGAGAACGGGCCTCGGCAGGACACGCTCGCCTTCCAGGTGGACCTATGGAGCGCCCAGGGTGATTTTCCTCGCAATCTTGCCGACGTGGCAACCAGGCAGAAGGAAATCCAGTATTCCAGCCGCACGCGCGCCAACACCGAGCAGTTCAAGCAGCAGCAGCGGTCCCGGCACGCGCTTGCGGGCTTGCTCGCAAAGCTTCCCGCCGACCTGCTCGGCAGCGATGAAGCCACCATGCTGAGCTCTCTTGCCGACCACAAGGTCTACAAATTGGTTCACCTGATCTATCGGTCCAGACAGTACGAGACGCACTCGAAGGATTACGAATTCTCCAGGCTGTCGATGGAGGACCATTGGCAAGCCGGTTACCACGACGCGGTGCGCACGCTGCGTCAGCCAGAGGCACTGGGCAGACCGAACAATCTGGAGGGAGTCAGCACGTACGATCTCACCGAGGACGGACAGGAGTAGCGGCCGCGACGCGGCTGCGCGATCGAGATCGAGGTCGTGCTCCAATCCTCCAAGCTCAAACGGGCTTTTCCTGAAACCCAGCAGACCGCTCCACCCAAGGAACACCAGCCATGAACCAAGACACTGTCAGGGAAACGGCCTTTGCCATGCCTCTGACCAACCCCGCCTATCCGGTCGGTCCATATCGTTTCCGAAATCGCGAGTATCTGATCATCACCTATCGGACGGATCCGAGGAAGTTGCGCGAGCTTGTGCCGGAACCGCTTGATGTGCCCGACCCGTTGGTGAAGTTCGAGTTCATACGCATGCCCGACTCTTCGGGCTTTGGCGACTACACGGAAAGTGGACAGGTCATTCCTGTCTCCTTTCGCGGCCGCCATGGCAGCTACACCCATTGCATGTTTCTTGACGATCACCCGCCGATCGCAGGTGGCCGCGAACTGTGGGGTTTCCCGAAGAAGCTGGCCAGTCCCACGCTCCGCGTGGAGACCGATACTCTTGTGGGCACGCTCGACTACGGCCCGGTCCGCGTCGCCACCGCAACGATGGGCTACAAGCATCGGGCTGCCGAACTCGCATCCGTAAGGACCTCACTCAGCGGACCCAATTTCCTGCTCAAGATCATCCCCCATGTCGACGGCAGGCCGCGCATCTGTGAACTGGTCGAATACCGTTTGGAAGACATCGATCTCAAGGAAGCCTGGCACGGCCCGGCATCGCTCGATCTTTGGTCGCACGCGCTCGCCCCCGTGGCAGAGCTGCCGGTTCTGGAAGTGGTATCGGCGATGCACATCGTCGCCGATCTGACCCTGCCGCTCGGCACGGTCGTCCATGACTATCTTGCCGACACGAAGCCACTGTTTAGCAAAGGAAAAACCCATGCGTTCGCTGAATGAAACGTTGTCGGTGAAGCAGGCTGCAAATCCCGACGGCCGTCTTATCGACAAGGTCGTGATGATCACTGGCGCCGCGAGCGGCATCGGCAGGGAAATTGCACTCACCTTTGCCAGTGAGGGAGCTATGGTGGTCATCGCGGATCTCGATCGGCAGGCGGCCCAAAGAACCGCGGCCGAGATCGATCCCACGGGCAAACGTGCGCTCGGAGTCGCGATGGACGTCGGCGATGAGGAGCAAGTCGAAATCGGCATGGGCCAAGCGATCCAAGCCTTCGGCCGGTTGGACGTCCTGGTCAGCAATGCCGGTATCCAGATCGTCGGCCCACTCGTCGAATTCGAATTCGCAAAATGGAAGAAACTCCTTTCCATCCACCTCGATGGTGCCTTCCTGACCACCCGCGCCGCCTTGCGGCAGATGTACAAGCAGAACAGCGGCAGCATCATCTACATGGGATCGGTACATTCCAAGGAAGCATCGCCGCTCAAAGCGGCTTATGTGACAGCCAAGCATGGCCTGATCGGCCTGGCTAAGGTCGTGGCGAAGGAGGGTGCCGCGCATGGAGTTCGTGCCAATGTGATCTGCCCCGGTTTCGTTCGCACGCCGCTGGTGGAAAAGCAGATTCCAGAACAGGCCCGCGCGTTCGGAATATCTGAAGCGGAAGTCGTCAAAAACATCATGCTGAAGGAGACCGTCGACGGCGAGTTCACGACTGTTCAGGACGTGGCGGAAGCAGCGTTGTTTCTCGCGGCATTCCCGTCTAGCGCGCTGACCGGCCAGTCGCTGGTGGTCAGCCACGGATGGTCCATGCAGTAGCCACGACTTTGGAACCGAGCCGGCGACGAGACATGGGGGCCGTAAAGCGCTACGGACGTCGGCCAGTTGATGGGCTTGGCGCCTTGGGCGGGTCTCGCTTCCCATCTCGTTCGAAGTGGCCTTCCATTTGCCATGGCCTTTTTGCATGGCACGATTGCGCGTAACTCATATTGACTAGATAGTCGATTTGACTTACTAGTCTAAATCGAAATGAGCCACTCAGTTCGGCCCGTGGCTCGCCTTTTCCAGTTCCCTGCAACCCGATCTTTCGAGCGGAGGCTTCCATGCGCCTGTCGTGGCGTCTTTCCCTTTTGGCCGGCATCGCCGGCCTTTGTCTTGCCGGCTGTTCACAAAAGGAGGCCGAGGCGCCGGCAGCGCCACGAACGGCGCGCGTGATGGTGGTGACGCCCCACAAGTTCATGCTGGTGACGCAAGGCGCCGGGCGCATCCAATCGCGCTATGTCAGCCAGGTTGGCTTCGAGGTCGGCGGCAGGCTCGTCTCACGCGATGTCGACGCCGGCGCAACGGTCAAGAAGGGCCAGAAGCTCGCGACACTGAGCGCGGTGGATTACCAGAACAAGGTGACCGCCACGGCGGCGGACCTCGACGCGGCGAAGGCCGTGCTCGTCCAGGCCGCCGCCCAGGAGGACAGGTTTCGGCTCCTGCTCGGGAAGGGCTTCGCCACGCATTCGCAGTATGACGACGCGCTGAAGTCACTGCGCCGCGCGCAGGCGCAAGTTCAGGCGAGCGACGCCAATCTGCGCATCGCCCAGAACCAGCTCGCCTATACCGAGCTCAAGGCGCCCGACGACGGCATCGTGACCGCGACCGGGGCAGACCCGGGCCAGGTGGTGGTCGCCGGACAGATGGTGATCGAGATTTCGCGCAATGACGAGCGCGAAGCCGTCTTTGCCGTCGCCAGCGAGGACGTCATCAGGGCAAGCCTTGGCATGCCGGTGAACGTTGCGCTTCAGGCCCACCCTGAAATCGCGGTGACCGGCACGGTCCGCGAGATTTCGCCCGAGGCCGACAGCGCCACGGGCACCTATCAGGTGAAGGTTGCCATGCCTGCTCCGCCCCCGCAAATGCGGCTGGGAGCAATCGTCGTCGGTCGGGTCGAAAGCGACCAGGGTCACATGGTTGCGACACTTCCCCCGAGCGCGCTGCTGCAGTCGGGAAACGAGCCGCAAGTTTGGGTGGTCGGCAAAGACGACAAGGTGGAGCGTCGCAAGGTCCAACTGCTGCAGTTCGATGCGAATTCCGTCACCGTGAGCGAGGGACTGTCCGCGGGCGACCAGGTGGTGGTCGCCGGCGTGAACTCGCTGGCTGACGGCGAAGTGGTCAAACCCAATGCGGAGGTAGAGTGATGGCCAGCTTCAACCTTTCCGAATGGGCCGTTCACAACCGCTCGATCGTCGTCTTCCTGATGCTCGTCTGCGTGGCGGCTGGTATCACCTCCTACGAGCGTCTCGGTCGTCAGGAAGACCCGGATTTCACGGTGCAGACCATGGTGGTCCAGGCAAACTGGCCCGGGGCCACCGCGGCTGACACGATGCAGCAGGTGACGGACCGGATCGAGAAGAAGCTCGAGGAAACTCCGAACCTCGACTACCTCAAAAGCTACACCAAGCCGGGCCAGGCGACGATTTTCGTCTACCTGAAGGAGTCCACCAAGAAACGTGACCTCGACGGCATCTGGTATCAGGTCCGCAAGAAGGTCAGCGACATAAGTCAGACCCTGCCGCAAGGCGTGGTCGGGCCGTTCTTCAATGACGAGTTCGGCGACGTCTTCGGCTCCATCTACGGCATAACCTATGACGGTTTCAGCCCGCGTCAGGCACGTGATTTCGCCGAGACCGCGCGGGCCGAATTCCTGCGTGCTCCCGACGTAGGCAAGGTCGACATCTATGGCGACCAGGACGAGAAGGTCTATCTGAATTTCTCACCGCAGAAGCTCGCCAACCTGAAGCTCAGCCTCGATGACGTGCTGACGGCGATCGCCCACCAGAATGCCGTCGTGCCTTCCGGAATCATCAACACGCCCAGCGAGAACATGCTGGTCGACATGACCGGCTCCTTGTTGGCACCCGGCGACATAGCCAAGCTCAATTTTTCCGTGAACGGGCGCTTCTACAAGCTCTCGGACATCGCCGAGGTGCAGCGCGGCTATAGCGATCCGCCCAGCAAGATGTTTCGCGTCAACGGCAAGCCGGCCATCGGCATCGGCATCAACATGCGCGACGGCGGCAACAACCTCGATTTCGGCAAGGGATTGCACGCGGTGGCGGAGCGGCTGAAACAGCGCTTCCCGGTCGGTATCGAGCTCAATCTGGTCTCGGACCAGCCCGAGGTCGTGCGTGAGGCGATCGGCGAATTCACCAAGGCCCTCCTCGAAGCGGTCGCCATCGTGCTCGTCGTGAGCTTCCTCAGCCTCGGCCTGCGCGCCGGCCTGGTGGTCGCCCTGTCCATCCCGCTCGTCCTCGCCATCGTCTTCGCGTTCATGGAAGCGGCAGGAATCAGCCTGCAGCGCATTTCGCTCGGTGCGCTGATCATCGCTCTCGGCCTTCTGGTCGACGACGCCATGATCACGATCGAGATGATGATCTCCAAGATCGAAGAAGGCATGCCGAAGATCAAGGCAGCGACCTTCGCCTATACGTCCACCGCCTTCCCAATGCTGACTGGGACGCTGATCACGCTGCTCGGCTTCCTGCCGATCGGGTTCGCGGACAACAATACCGGGCAATACACCTTCTCGCTGTTCGCCGTCATAGGCGTGGCGCTCATCGCGTCATGGTTCGTGGCCGTCCTCTTCGCGCCGGTGCTCGGGCTGACCCTCTTGCCCAAGCACATGAAAGCGCATGGGGCGGCGGAGCCAGGGCCACTCATGCGGCTGTTCCGACGCCTGCTGGCGTTCACCATGCGGCACCGTTTTCTCACCATCGCCGCATCCCTCGTTGCCTTTGGCCTCTCGCTCTACGGCATGGGCTTCGTCCAGCAGCAATTCTTCCCGGCCTCCAACCGGCCTGAACTGCTGGTGACGATGACGCTGCCCAAGAATGCCTCCATCACCGCTACCGAGACGCAAACCAAACGGCTGGAGAAGGCGCTTGCGGGTGACGCCGACATCGACCACTTCTCCTCCTATGTCGGCGGTGGCGCCATCCGGTTCTATCTGCCCCTGGATGTGCAGCTCGACAACGACTTCATGGCCGAGACCGTGGTCGTGGCCAAGGACCTTCAGGCGCGCGATCGTGTGCAGGCCAAACTGCAGGCGCTGTTCGCCGACAAATTTCCGGACGTGACCGCGCGCATTTCGCGCCTGGAACTGGGGCCGCCGGTCGGCTGGCCCGTGCAATACCGGGTGAGCGCGCCTACTCCCGACGACGCCAGGAAATATGGCGAGCAGGTGGCCGATATCCTGCGGGCTTCCGGCCTCGTGCAAACCGTCAACTTCGACTGGGGCGAGAAGAACAAGACGTTGCGCATCGTCGTCGACCAGGACCGCGTTCGGCAGGCGGGGCTTAGCTCCGAACAGCTTTCCCAGGCCCTCAACCGGGTGCTCAACGGCTCGACGGTCACGCAACTGCGCGATTCCATCTACCTGGTCGACGTGGTCGCACGCGCCCAGAACGACGAGCGTTCCAGCATCGAAGCCCTGCGCCACCTTCAGATCACCACGCCGACGGGCGCATCCGTTCCGTTGCGGGAGCTCGCCGACTTCAAATATGACCTCGATGAAGGATATGTCTGGAGGCGCCGGCGCCTGCCCACCATCACAGTCCAGGCACAGCCGCTGCCGGGGCTGCAGCCGGCCTTCGTCCACCAGCACGTTGCCGCTGCGCTGGATACCCTTTCCAAGTCGATGCCGGCGGAAACATCGATCGAGACCGGCGGCACGGTGGAAAAGACCGCGCTCAGCAACGCTGCCCTGCTGGCCCAGTTCCCGCTGATGATCACCCTGATGCTTACGGTGCTGATGGTCCAGCTCGGGAGTTTCCGGCAGGTCGCCATGGTCATCAGCGTGGCGCCTCTCGGGCTCATCGGAGTTGCCATCGCGCTGCTGACCACCAGCACGCCGATGGGCTTCATCGCGACGCTCGGCATCATTGCGCTCGCCGGCATGATCATCCGCAACTCGGTGATCCTGGTGCACCAGATCGAACATGAGCGGGCCCAGGGGGTCGAGCCGTGGAAGGCGGTGATCGATGCCACCGTCCACCGGTTCCGGCCGATCATGCTCACCGCGGCCGCGGCGATTCTCGGCATGATCCCGATCATGCACGACGTCTTCTGGGGGCCGATGGCCTACGCCATCGTCGGCGGGCTCGCCGTCGCCACCATGCTGACGCTGGTTTTCCTGCCAGCCCTTTATGTGATGGTGAACGGAATCCGGGAAAGCGACGAGCCGTTGGCGGCGCCCGAGCCCAGCGCCGACGCAATCCCGATCCTGGCCTTGTCGGATCGATAAAGGAGGCAGCCATGCTGGAAACACGCCCTACTCTCCTTGACCGCTTTCTCACGACCGATGCCGCCAGGTGCGCGGAACCCGACGGGACGACGCGCGAATATGTCGACAAGATGCTGGCCGCAGCGCTGCAGGAGGCGCAGTCGGTGGCGCGTTCCTACGACACCAAGGCGCAGATCGTGGGCGTGGGCTACATCCTCGCCCTCAACCTGATCCTGCGCTTCGGGGACCTGCTGCCGTCGCATGCCCCGCTCGGGCCGCTGTTTTACGTGGCGGTCTGGGGGATCGTCATCATGCCGATCGTGCAGTTCGGGCAAGTGCTCTATCCGAGCCGTAGGCGGGCTGACAAGGAACTCAACCGCAAAGTGGCCGGTGCCTGCGCCGTCCCGCCCATCTACCATGTGGATCCCGGATTTTTCGCCGATGTGCGCGACCTGGTCCACCTGGCCCTGCAATCCGATTGGACCTCGGTGATAGCTGCTGAATTGCTGAAGACCTCACGCGTAAGGGAGATCAAACAGGCGCGTTTCCATCGCGCCCTGCTGATGACCGTCGTCTCCTTCGCCGTGCTCGGAGGCGAACAGCTTTTTCGCAGCTTCGCCTTAGCTTGAAAAGAAACCACGTCAGGCCCCGATAGCTATGCTGAGGATCATCCTGCTTTGCCTATGTGCAATTCAACTCACAGGCTGCATCGCCGCCTATCCACGCGATGGCGTGCCTATAGAACGCATGGCTGCCGCCGAAGTGAGCGGCTATCCCCGGGACATACGCGTCTGGGGCGATTCCGACGAAAGTTTCCCGCCCGATCGTCTCATCGCGTTCCGCGACGAGAGAATCAAAGCGGCAAAGGCCGACTCTTCCATCAAGCTGCGAGAGCTCGACGCGCTTACCATTTCGGGCGGCGGCAGCAGCGGTGCCTTCGGCGCCGGAATCCTGGCGGGCTGGACCAAAGCCGGCACCAGGCCAAGGTTCGACATTGTCACCGGCATCAGCACCGGATCGCTGATCGCGCCCTTCGCGTTCCTTGGCCCGGCTTATGACGATCGCCTGAAGCTTGCCTTCACAACGATCAAGGACGCCAACATCTACACCGAGCATAGCTTCATCGGCGTGCTGTCGAGCGCCTCGATCACCAGCAACGCTCCCCTTGCCAAAATGCTCGACGAAGAAGTTACCGAGGACATGCTCGATCAGATCGCCGCAGAATCCGGCAAGGGACGGAGGCTCTTCATTGGGACGACCAATCTCGATGCGGATCGGCCAGTGATCTGGGACATGGGCGCTATCGCGGCGAGCCGTCGTCCGGACCGGCTGAAGCTCTTCAAGCAAGTCATGCTGGCCTCGACCGCCATTCCAGGGATATTCCCTCCCGTCGAGCTGCAAGTGACCGCCTCCGGCAAAACGTATCACGAAATGCACGTCGATGGCGGCACCAGCAACCAGGTCTTTCTAATGCCCGCCGGCTTGAGCATGCGCGAACTCGATCGGACGTTCCACGCCCGGGTCAAGGCGCGCCTCTATATCATCCGCAACGGCCGGACGACGCCGGTGCCAGGGATCGTGAAGGCCACACTGCCCGACATCGCGGAAAAGGCAGTCTCCTCCCTGATCAAGACGCAAGGGATCGGCGATCTTTACAGGCTCTACGCCATCGCCAGGCGCGACGGCATCGCCTACAACTTCATAGACGTTCCGGCCGACTTCACCGATGAGCCGAAAACCCCGTTCGAGAACAAGTTCATGCGGGCTCTGTTCGAAAAAGGCTATGAAATGGGCCGGGACGGCGTGCCGTGGAAAAACGTGCCGCCTCGTTTTTCGAGATGAGCTGGTTCGAGCCGGTGGTCCCGCCGTGCCCGCTGGCCGTTCCGCCCGCTCCGGAAGGTCGGCCTGAATCTTGCCACTGGCTATCATGCGAGGCGCTTACCGGACCGCCATACGGAACGTTCAATGTCGTGGATGAGCCGTATTGCTGCCGCTTCGGCAATTCCCTCAGTGCCTTTTAAAATACTGCACCTCCTTCTCATGCTTCTCCGCCGCCTCGCGCGTGTCGAACGTGCCCAGGTTCCGCCGCTTGCCCGTCTTCTCATCCTTCTTGCGTGAATAAAGCCGGTATTTTCCGTCCTTGAGTTTCCTGATCATCGGTCTCTCCTCTTCGAAAAGACGAACGGCCCGGTCATCGCCGGGCCTTCAGATTGTCAGTCGCGGTGCTCGGGCATGGCTTTCAGCTGGTCCTTGGTCCAGTTGGTCACGGCGTGGACGTCGCCGTCTTCGTCGCGCATGAAATCGAGTTCGCTGGCGGCGACGGCGACCGGCTTGGCGCCGATGCCGAGAAAGCCGCCGACGTCAATGACGACCTGGCTGCCGTGCAGATGGTCGACCGAGCCGATCTTCTCGTCGCGGGGCCCGTAGATGGTGGCGCCTTCGAGTGTGTCCGGGGTCAGTTCGGCCGGGCTCAGCCTGACGTGGTTCGTGTGGTCCATGACTTCAATCTCCTTGGTTGGGGGACAGGGTGAACCTCCGAGGCGGCCAAGGGTTCCGATGCAAGTGAAGGAGCTGTCGCCTATGTCGATGACGCCGTCCAGGCAGCCTTCGCCCGTCAGGATGGCTGCCCGGCGGCACCGCGCTTTCATGGCCGGCTTCAGCAATTCGGCGAACCGTGCGCGGCGCCTGTCCGCCCGGAATTGCGTGAAAACAGGGCCGTCAGGATCCGGCGCGCTTCTTCGCCTCCAGGTTACGCGCGGCCTGTTCGATCGCGGCGCGGTCGCTGCCCAGGCGGTCGAGCAGTGCCTGCGCCTCGTCGCCCGATATGCCGGTTCGCATGGCGAGATCCTCCACCGCCAGCACGTCCGAGCTGGCGATCTCGCGGGTCTGAGGCAATGCGTCGTCGGCCGTCAGCGGCAACGCGGCCTCCCTGTCGATCTCCATCTCGGCCTGGTGCCAGTGCCGCTCGTGGTCGCCATGCACGCCGCCTTCGCGCTGCCAGATCTGGTAGGCGCGCTCGCGGATCCTGTCGTTCCTGTCGTCGCTCATATCACTTCCTCCACCATGTGGGAAATGAACGCCGCGCCGAGGCGAACGATCCAAAAAATCTGCGTGATCGGGAAGGCGCCGGCGCCTTTCATCGCCATCGGGCCCGCTACTCGCATTGCCGTCTCGGCCCGCCCGAATATGGCTGGTAGCTGTTGTCCTCCGGCCGGTAGGAGCGGTAGCGGCTGAAACAGCTATCGACATGGTCGGCGGAAGGCTCCGCCGCGGCGGCCGAACCGGCGCCGCCCGCCTCGACATAGCTGACTTCGGCCGAAGGCTGCGCGGACTGGTCGCCGGCATCAAGGTAGGGCGAACTGCAGGTGCGCTGCCGCCCGCTGTAGGACATGTAGCTGTTGTCGTCCGGATTGTACGAGCGGTAGTGGCTGGCGCACCATTGGACATGCGACGGCGGCAGCGCGGCCTGCCTTTCGGCCGCCGGAACCGCGCTTGTCACGGTCGGGTCGGGCGCCGGCTCTTTGGGGGCCAGGTCAGTCGGCGCGGGCTGGTCGGCCGGCACGCGTTCGAGATTTTGCGCCGCCTTGTCCACCGGCCGCGCGTTTCTTGTCCACAGCTCCGACACGCTGACGGTCGGCCTTGCCTCATGCGGGGCTTTGGCGGCAAGCAGCCAGGCGGCGAAGCCCAGCCCGCTGCCGAAAACGGCAAGAGTCAAGACGAAGCCGCAGACCAGTCCAAAAATCGCTTTCACGTCACCCTCCGTAAGCCCTCGCTCATAAAATGCGGAGCATCAAGGCTGGTTCCAGCAAAGTGCGTGCTGCAAACGCCGGCCAGCCCCCTCTCCCGTCACTATACGGGGAGATGAGGCGTGGTCCGCGCAGCGGACGAAAAGCCAACTGCTTGGCTTTTCGAGCAACGAACGCCGGCAGGCGGGTGAGGGGCAGCGCCGACTTCGGCAACTGGCAATCCGAAGCAACTATCCTGGCCCTTGATGACGTCGGGGCGCCAGCAATGCCGCCACCATGTCCTTGTCGCGCTGCCGCTGCCCTAGATAGAGGGCCAGCAGACAGTCCAGCGAAATCCTGCCGGCGCCGGCGGTGGCCAGCACGAACATGCCGCCTGATATCGCCAGGTCCTTTTCGAAATGCAGCAGCTCGTTCTGGCTGGCGAGGTTGGCGTGAAACAGCGTGGCCGTGGCCAGGCAGAACAGGCCGAGCCCGATGGCCCCCAGCCGCGTCAGCAGGCCGGATGCGATGGAGAGCCCTGCCCCCAGTTGCAGCGCGATGGTGGCAACGAACAGCGGCAGGCCGACGCCAAGCGCTGCCATCGCCTTGCCGGCGGCGTCGAAATGGGTGGCAAGCGTGGCGCCCTCATGCAGGAAGATGAGGGCAAGCAGCAGCCGGCCGGCGAGCAGGGCCGCGTCCCGCAGGTACAGCTTGGTGACGAGGCCGTGCAGCCTCGCGGCGGATTCGGTCGGTATCATGGTCAGCCTCCATTTTTGCTAAAGGGCCGGAGCCGGCGCGAGGGAGAGGATGCCGGCTCCGGCAATGGGCGCCAGCCACGAGCGCCCAAACTTTGTGGGGACTGGCGTCGGCGCCAAGGCCTCCTCATCCGGTCGCTTCGCGGCCACCTTCTCCCCACGTCCTTGGGCAGGGCAATCGCATATGGGCCAAGGCTTTCGCCCTACGAGTACCCCCACCCCTATCCCCTCCCGCAAGTGGTCCCGCGAGGGGAGAGAAAGGCCGCTGCTATTTCGTCACCTTGGTGTCGATGGCCTTCTGCAGGTCGGAAAGCTCGTCGCAGCCGGCGGGGCACAGTTTTTGCAGCGATGCCAGTTGCTCCCTGGCCTTGTCCATGTCGCCGGTTTCGACATAGAGCTCGCCCAGATATTCGCGGGCGGCCTTGTGGTCGGGCTTCAGCTCCAGCGCCTTGCCGTAGTAGGTCAGCGCCGTCTTGGTGTCGCCGGTCTTGCGCAGCGTGAAGCCGAGCAGATTGTAGACATCGGCCTGCTGATTGTCCTGCGCGAGATCGCGCAGGTCGGCCAGCGCGCCCTTGTAGTCCTTGGCGTCGATCTTGGCCTTGACGGCGGTGAGGTCCGGCGCATCGGCGCCTTCTACGTCATCCACCGCATAGGCCGGCATGATCGTGGCGACGGGAACGACGGTCAGCACGGCAATGGCGCCGAGCAGGCCGAACAGGGCGTTTCTGCCCAAAAGAGACCGTTTCATTGTCATTCTCGCTTTGATTGAGTGCTGGGGTTGCGAGACCGTTTCGAAATTCGCTCTGGCGCCGCCAGAGTAGGGTTTCCAAACGGTCTCAAATTTGAACCGGGGTGAAGCCATAGGCACCGCCGTCCTTGACGAAGACGCCGGTGCCCGGGAACGGGAAGTGCGAACCGCAGACGCGGATGTTGTCCGCGATCACCCGGTCGATGATCTTGTGACGCGTGGTGATGGCGGTCGGCCCATCCTGGTCGTAGCTGCCCTGCCACTCCGGATGCGGCGCGAGAAGCGCCGGCACATACATCGTGTCGGCCGAGACCATGAACTGCTCCTTGCCGGAATTGGCGAGGTACACCGAATGGCCGGGCGTATGGCCGGGTGCCGCGATGATCTGGATACCGGGCGCGACCTCGGCGCCGTCCTCGACCAACTTCCAGTTCTTCCATTTGGGGAAGTTTTCGGCGATGCGCTTGCCGGCCGGCTTGCGGCCTTCCGGCAGTTTCGCCAGCCGGCTGGGGTCGGTCCACCAATTGTATTCGGTGGCGTTGACGATCAGCTCGGCATTGGGGAACACCGGCGTGTTGGTGCCCTTCTCCATCAAGCCCCAGACATGGTCGGGGTGGAAATGCGAGATCATGATGGTGTCGATCGCCTTGTAGTCGATGCCGGCGGCCGCCATGTTGGCCGGCAGGTGCGTGGCGTTGGTCTGCCATTGGCCGACGCCCGAGCCGGCATCCATCATGATCAGCCGGCCGCCCATCTTGAGCACCAAGACGGTGAGTGGAATGGGCATGAAGTCGGTGGTCAGCCCCGCCTTGGCGAGCGCCGCCTTGGTGTCGTCGACCGAGACATCCTTGATGAAGGCCGGGTCGTGCGGCTTGCGCCAGATGCCGTCGTAGACGGCGGTGATCTCGATGTCGCCGACCGTGTATTTGTAGAAGCCGACGCTGGGTTCCACCAGCGTTTCGGCGAAAGCGGGGCGAGTGAATTCAAGCTTGCCGGCAAGGCCGAAGGCGGCAGCGGCGGTGGCGGACTGAAGCACTGTACGGCGTGTCATGCTGAACATTGTGATCTCCTCTGGTGAGTGGTGGCTGTCACGGATGGAAATGGCGGAGGCCCCTGCCCTCCGCCGCTGATTGCGGACCGGGGCCGGAATCGTCGGGATCCGGTGCAGGCCCCATGAACTCAGTTGCCCCAGATGCCCTGGCCTGGCTCCTCCGCATCGGATTTCATCGCCGCCCGCGCACCGTGCCGGACCATCTCTGGCTGTCGGATCGAGGCGGTGTAGCTGGTGTCGATCTGGTGGCGGCCGGCTTGGCGCGGCGCCCCGGAAGATGGGCGCTGCCGGCAAAGGCGGAACTCGAGGCAAGCACCATCGCAGCCACGCTGAGAGCGAGCTTGGTCATTTCGGTAAGTTCCTTGTCCCGTTTCCTCGGCGCGGGTTGCTGAAATGGCCCCGCTATGGTGAAGACCCGGCAAGGCCGCGCTTTATTCCCCGGGCCTGAAGATTTTTTTGGAAGGCTGGAATCTGGTGGCAGCGGCCATGCGGAGAGGGCGCCCAGACACAATCCAGAAACAATATTCAACAGTTCGGAAAAACTGGCGAAAAGATCGGATGGCATAACCATCCCTCAGCGACCGGAAATTGGCCGCCGCGCGGGCGAACGGGGTTCGGTACGGGGCAATGCAACGAGGTTCGAACGGAAGGATGGGGGTGCTGTTCGGCATGTCGGGCGCCGCCGGCAGCGCCGAGGCGATATGCTCCGTGCCCTGCTCCCGAACATGTGAAGACAGAGCGCCGAATATGTGATATCGGGCCGGCCAAAGAGGGGTGCGACTCGGCGGTCATCGATCGCCGGTCGGAATTCCAGGCTCTTCCAATATGGAAGCGCCAGTCATTCCACCTCCATCAACAACGGTCAAATTGCAGCGGCGGCACAGCCGAATGCCTGCCGGCGCGGCGGCATGAGCGAGATGTGCCTGTTCGGTCAGGACGAGAAAGTTTTGGAAATGGATCACGGTGTCGATGTCGCCGAACTGGACAGGGAGATATCGGGCGGAGACCCCGAAGGGGCTCGCCTGGACAGCGTCGATGCACTTGTAAGGATTGCCTCCGGTTCCGGCACGGATAAACGCGCCCAGATTTTGACGGGCGCCGATTTCGCCCGGCAGGGTCAGCCCGGTGAGCGGCTCGATGCGGTCTTCGAACAGCTCGCCGCGACGTTCTCCGCCTTGCCGGCGGTGATCTCCGGGGGGCGTGTCTGGACCTACGAAGAAATGGACAAGCGCGCCAACCAGTTCGCGCGCCTGCTGATCGAACGCGGCGTGCGGCCCGGTCACCGGGTTGGGCTTATCCTCGACCGGTCGGCGGAAACCTATGTCGCCCTGCTCGGCGTGATGAAGGCGGGCGCGGCCTTCGTGCCGCTGGCCACCGCCTTTCCCGAAGAGCGCATGTCGCTCATCATCGAGGACGCCGGCGTGGGGCTGATCGTCACGATCGCCGCCTACGCGTCGCGGGCCGAACTTCTGCCCGTCCCCTATGTGCTGATCGACAGCGCCGCCGCCGAGATTGCCGCACGGTCCGACGCGCCGCTGGCGCCGCCTGCGGCGGCATCACCCGACGACACCTGCTACATCCTCTACACGTCGGGCACCACCGGCCGGCCGAAGGGCGTGGTCATCAAGCACCAGAGCTTCGTCAACTTCATACGGGTGGCCGCCGCTTCCTACGGATACCAGCCGGGCGACCGCGTCTACCAGGGCATGACCATCGCCTTCGACTTTTCGGCCGAGGAGATCTGGGTGCCGTTCGCCGCCGGCGCGACCGTTGTGCCGGCGCCGGGCCAGCTGCCGCTGGTAGGCGAGGAGCTCGCGGATTTCCTGCGCCATCATGACATCACCTGCATGGCCTGCAGCCCGACGCTGCTGTCGTCCATGACCAGTGACGTGCCCAGCCTGCGCACGCTGCTGGTCGGCGGCGAGGCCTGCCCGCACAATCTGGTGGTGCGCTGGTCGAAGCCGGGCCGGCAGATCCTCAACACCTATGGCCCGACAGAGGCGACCGTCACGGCGACGATGGCCGCACTGACACCGGACAGTCCGGTGACCATCGGCGCGCCGCTGCCCACCTATTCGATCGTCATCCTCGACCCGTCCCTGCCGCAACTCGCCGAGCCCGGCGAACTGGGCGAGATCGGCATAGCCGGCATCGGGCTCGCGGTCGGCTATCTCAACAGGCAGGACCTGACGGAACAGAAGTTCATCGCCGATTTTGTCGGCCTGCCGAACAATCCGTCGAAACGCATCTACCGCACCGGCGACCTTGGCCGGATCAACGACAATGGCGAGATCGAGTATAACGGGCGCATCGACACCCAGGTGAAGATCCGGGGCTATCGCATTGAACTCGGTGAGATCGAGGCGGTGCTGCTGGACCAGCCGGAGATCGCGCAGGCCGCCGTCACCACCTGGGAGATCGAGCCCGGCCGCGTCGAGCTCGTTGCCTATTACGCGCCCAAGGCCGGCCAGCCGCCGCTGTCGCGCGCCGACATTGCCCAGACGATGAAGCGGCGCCTGCCGGACTACATGGTGCCCTCCTATCTGGAGGAACTGCCGGCGATCCCCATGACGGTTTCCAACAAGGTCGACCTGCGCCAGCTGCCGAAGCCGACAAGTGTGCGGCTTTCGGCCGGCCGCACGATGGTGGCGCCCGGCAATGACGACGAGCGCTTCCTGGCCGATGCGCTGTGCGCCGTGCTGAAATTCGACGACGTGTCCGTCGAGGACAATTTCTTCGACGATCTCGGCGCCAACTCGCTGCTCATGGCCCATTTCTGCGCGCGCGTGCGCACCAGGAAGGAATGGGCCACGACCTCCATGCGCGACATCTATCTCTACCCGACGGTGGCGCGCCTGGCCAAGCACCTGCGCGTGCCGGAAGAGATGACGACGGCCACCAACGAGCCCGTCCTCACCCGCCAGGCATCGAATTTCGCCTACTGGACCTGTGGAATGGCGCAGCTGCTGTTTTACGGGGTCTACAGCTATCTAGCGCTCTGGGCGGTCAATCACGGGCTCAACTGGGTCTATGACGCGCTCGACGACCCGGTCCAGCTCTATCTGCGCTGCGTGGCGCTTTCAGCCGGTGTGTTCTTCGGCATGTCGGGCTTCGCCGTCGCCGCCAAATGGCTGCTGGTCGGCCGCTGGAAGGCCGAGGCGTTCCCGATCTGGGGCCTGCGCTATTATCGCTTCTGGGTGGTCAAGACGTTGATCCGCTCGGCGCCGGTCGTCCTGTTCCGCGGCAGCCCGCTCTACAGTCTCTATCTGCAGCTGCTGGGAACCAGGATCGGCAAGAACGCGGTCATCGAATCCCGCTCCGTGCCGGTCTGCACCGATCTGATTTCCATCGGCGCCCGGACCATCCTGCGCAAGGAATCGATGATCCTCGGCTACCGCGCCCAATCCGGCTACATCCACACCGGGCCGCTGACCATCGGCCGCGATGCCTTCGTCGGCGTCGGCTGCACGATCGACATCGACACCTCGATCGGCGACGGCGGCCAGCTCGGCCATTCTTCCTCGCTGCAGCGCGGGCAAAGCATTCCCGACGGCGAGCACTGGCATGGGTCGCCGGCCGTGCCGACCACGGCGGACTATTGCAAGATGCGCAACGTCAATCCGTCCAACATCCGCCGCTTCCTCTTCGAGGCGGCGCATCTGGTCGGCCTGTTCGCCATCGTCACGCCCCTGCCGCTGCTGTTCCACAGCTACTGGGAAAATGTCGGCGACGACTATCAGGAGACGATCGGCGTGGTCGCGATCGGCACCACGGTCACGCTCTTCGGCTATATCGCCGCGGCCTTCCTCGCCGCGACGCTGATACCGCGCCTGACGAACCTGATCCTGAAGCCGGGCCGCACCTACACGCTCTACGGTTTCCGCTACTGGCTGCAGACCGTAGCCGAATTCACCAGCAACTCCCGCGTGCTCGGGCTGTTGTTCGGCGACAGCTCGGCGATCGTGCACTACATGCGCGCCATCGGCTGGAAGCTGAACAAGGTGGTGCAGACCGGCTCCAACTTCGGCTCCAACCAGCAGCACGAAAACCCGCTTCTGTGCGAGATCGGCACCCAGACCATGGTGTCGGACGGGCTGTTCATGATCAACATGCACAAATCCGCCACCGCCTTCAGGCTGGAGCCGACGAAGATCGGCGAACGCAACTATCTCGGCAACAACATCTACTATCCGCCGGATGGACGCACGGGCGACAACTGCCTGCTCGGCACCAAGGTGATGATTCCGGTCGACGGGCCGTTGCGCGAGAATGTCGGGCTCCTGGGCTCGCCTCCCTTCGAAATCCCCCGCATGGTGAACCGCGACAAGGAGCTTATCGCCGGCATCGACGAGGAAGACCGGCGCCAGCGCATCCCGCACAAGAACCTGCACAATCTGGTGACGGTGCTCCTGTTCGTGGCGGTCCAATGGGTCATGCTGTTCGCCACGCTGGCGATCTGGGACCGCGCGCTGAACTACTATACCGAATGGGCCGAGGTCGCGCTCTTCGTCGCCGTGCTCTTGACGTCCGCGATCACCATTCCGTTCTACATCCTGATCGAGCGAGCCAGTCTCGGCTTCGGCAGGCTGAAGCCGCGGATGACGACGATCTACGATGTCACGTTCTGGCGCCATGAACGCCACTGGAAGCTTGCGGATTCGCCGATCGTGCGCCTGTTCAGCGGCACGCCTTTCCGGCCGATGATCCTGCGCCTGCTGGGTGTCAAGGTGGGCAAGCGCGTCTATGACGGGGGCGCCAACCTGACCGAACGCTCCCTGGTGGAGATCGGCGACGACGTCACCCTCAACGAGGGCTGCGTCATCCAGGCCCACTCGCTGGAAGAAGGTGCGTTCAAGTCCGACTATATCCGCATCGGCAAGGGCTGCACGCTCGGTCCCTCCGCCTTTGTCCATTACGGCGTCGTGATGGGCGAAGGGTCGGTGGCCGATGTCGACGCCTTCGTGATGAAGGGCGAGGAGCTGGAGCCCTACTCCATCTGGCGCGGCAACCCGGCCAAGCTGCACCGGTTCGTGGAACCGGTCACGGACGGTGGCGCCAAGGCCTCCGCTTGAGGCCCGGCATGGCTGTTCGACGAGCGGATCTCGATACCCCGGAGACCGGACCGTGACGGACTGGCCGGCCAGGACCATGGATATCCGTCTCGCGCCCGTGACCAAGGGCAACCGGGCCCTGGCCGCGTCGCTGGAACTGGCCCCGGACCAGGTGGATTTTGTCGCGAGCAATGCGGAGTCGCTGAAGGAGGCGAGATCCGACCGGGATGCAAGGCCCCGCGTCGTGATGGCCGGCGACCGTGTCGTCGGCTTCCTAATGTACGAAGCGCCCGACGATGACGACGAGGCGCGCATCTACCGCTTCATGATCGACCGCGCCTGGCAGGGCAGAGGCTATGGCAAGGCCGCGTTGCGCCAAGTGCTGGACGAGATCGCCGGGCTCGGCCATGTCGGGCACGTTTCGATTTGCTACGAACCGGAGAACGAAGCGGCGCGCCGGCTCTATCGCGCCGCCGGTTTCGTCGAGGAAGGTCTCGACGAGGACGGCGAAATGATCGCCGACCTCGTCCTGCCGGCGGACGGTCGTTGACGCGGCCGCCCTCCGCCGAAGGCGCGCTGCTCGAGGCCATGGCGGCAATCGCGCCCGGGGGCGTCCGGACCGGATGCCGGTTGATACGCGAGGCTGACGAAACCCATCTGATGCCCGAGGAAGCGCGTTCCATCCCCGCGCGCCAGCCGGCCATGCGGCGCGCCAGCGGAGCGGCGCGCTTGGTCGCGCACAGGCTGCTGGCCGATATCGGCATCCGCGACGTCGCCATCTTGCGCGCGCCGTCGGGCGCTCCGGTCTGGCCGCGCGGCATAACGGGTTCGCTCGCCCATGACGACGAGATGGCCGTGGCGGCGGTCGCACCTGTTGGCCGCATCCGCTCGCTGGGCATCGACGTCGAGCCCGCCCAACCCCTGCCGGACGACATTTTCGAAATCGTCTCGACAAATGCCGATCAGATCGGCACTACCGACCGGCAGCTTGCCGGCCGCATCCTCTTCTGCGCCAAGGAGGCGGTCTACAAGGCGGCCCATCCGCTCGATCGCCAGATCCTCGGCTACGAGGATATCGCCGTGGACCTCGGCACGGGCCGCGCGATGACGAGGACGGGCCGCAAGGTCAGCCTCGCCTACTGCGCCGCCCCGCGCGTGGTGGTGCTAGCGTTTGTCGGCGGGGATGGAGTTTAGGTTCGGGCACGATTATTCCTGCCGCGCTCCTGCGTCATGAGCTTCTAAAGGCAGAGATCTTTTGCGTTGGCGCTGCCCCTCACTGTCCTGCCTGACATCTCTCCCCGTAAACGGGGCGAGAGAGCTGGCCGCGATGCTGGCTCCAAGTTGGCGATTGGCGAAATCGGCGACGAGCGCCCCTCTCCCCGTCACTATACGGGGAGAGGAGGCCGGCAGGCACGTGAGGGGCGGCGCTGACGCCGGCCATTATGGATGGTCGCTATGACGCCGCAGGAAAGCCTTCCGGCGTCAGGAGCCGGCAGTCAGTTTCTTCGACTGGTCCTCCCGCTCACCGACGATCTCGCGATAATCTCTCACCGCGCCATCCAGTCCGCGTATCCGCCAGCTGTCTCCGTCGCGTTTTTCGAGGTGACACGGTCCGAGCGGCACCTTGCCGCCGCCTTCGGGCAGGTCGAGCACGTAGACCGGGTTGCAGATGCCGGACAGCCGCGCCCTGAGCGCTTCCACCAGCGCCTGCCCTTCGGCGATCGTGGTGCGCCTGTGCGCCATGCCGCGCGCGAGGTCGCCATGGTGCAGATAATAGGGTTTGACGCCGAGCCGGTACATCAGCTCGCGGCAGAGCTCCTCCAGCACCTCGACATTGTCGTTGACGCCTTTCAGCAGAACGCTCTGGTTGAGCAGCACGAAGCCCGCCTGCCGCATCGTCCGGCAGGCTGCCTCGGCAGCGTCCGTGATCTCCCGCGCGTGGTTGAAATGGGTGACGACGGTGACCATCAGCCGGCCCTGCAGCGCCGCGACCAGCCCGGATGTGATGCGCGAAGGCAGCGCCACCGGCACGCGCGTGTGGATGCGCAGGAGCCGCACATGGGCAAAGGCCTCGATGCGGGCGCGGATCTCGGCCAGCGCCTTGTCCGGCAGCGACAGCGGATCGCCGCCGGTCAGGATCACCTCGCGGATCTCGGGATGAGCTGCGATGTAGGCCAACGCCGGCTCCAGCGCCTCGCGCGTATAGCCACGGCCAATCGAGGTCAGCGATTCCTTGCGGAAGCAGAACCGGCAATAGACCGCGCATTGATAGGTCGGGAACAACAGAACCCGGTCGGCATGGCGATGCGTCAGCCTGGGCACCGGGCTGAAGTCATGGTCGGCGATCGGGTCGCCGAGTTCGCCCTCCGCCTCCTCCAGTTCGTCCGGCGACGGGATCACCTGTGCCCGGATCGGATCGGCGGGATCGCTCCAGTCGATCAGGTCGAGATAGGCTTTCGGCGCGCGCACCTTGTGGCGGCTGGCGGCTTCCCGCGCGGCTTCGCGCTCGGCGGGCGACAGCGGCAGCGAGGCCAGGTCGCGCACATGGCGCACGCCCTGACGGACATCGTCCTGCCAGGTGGTGTCGGCGGGGGCGGTAGGGGTTGCGGTCATCCAAAGCTCCTTGCACTTGGGCCGCTGAATAAAGCATTGGAGGCAAGGGCTGAAGGTTCTTGCTGGCCGAAACGGCCAGAAAGCTTGGGTTCCTCGCCCCCATGAAATGGGGGAGAGGTGGCTCGGCGAAGCCGAGACGGAGCGGGGGCAGCGCCGGCCTCGCGCATTATGTCCAGAGGTTCCATTTGCAAAGCCGGAGCTTTACGAGGCCCCTCTCCGGCCGCTTCGCGGCCACCTCTCCCCCGCCTTCGGCAGGGCGAGGAACCCAAGGCATGCGGCGCCGCGCCTAGCCACCTGTTCCGCTCGTCGCCGCCAACGCCACGAAGGCGCTTTCAATCGTCTCGAACGTCAGCTCCGGATAAAGCGCGCCCGCTTCCGGGCTAGCCGTTTCCAGCGCGGTCTCGCCACGGATCCAGAACGCCCGCAGCAATCCGAGGCCGGGGACTGCCGCGATCATCCTCTCCAGCTCTTCGGCGCTCTGCCGCACGATGCGCGGCGAACGGCCGCTCACCCGCCGCCACAGATCGATCATCGCGCCTTGCGTGATCTTGTTCTGCGCGATGCGGATTTCACGGCGGACAGCACCGGGATCCTCCAGCGCGCGCATGGTGACGGCGGCGATGTCCTTTTCGCTGACGAATGTCGCCGGCACATCGCCGTCGCCATAGAGCGTCACCTCGTCCGGCGGCAGGGGCGTCGAACCAAAGCGCGTCAGGTCGCCCAGTGTCGCCACCCAGGTCGAGAAGAACCCGTTGGTGTAGATCACCGTATAGGGCAGATCGGCCTCCCTGACCGCATCGAAGATGGCTCTCTTGAGGTCGAGCGGTTCGATCGAGCCCGGCGCGGCGGCGGCAAAGTCGAGGCCGAAGCCGGCGGAAGGCACATAGCGTGAAACGCCCGCGTCCTTGACGGCGCGCACCAGCGTCATCTCGCTGGCCGAACTCACATGCACCGAGCTGATGACGCGATCGGCCTTGCCGACGGCGCGCACCAGGCTGTCATAATCGTCGAGATCGCCGACATGGACCGTGGCGCCGAGCTCCTTCAGCGGGCGCATCCGCTCTTCATTGCCCGCGGTTGCCGGCCGGACCAGCACATGGACGCTGTCGCCATCGCGTGCACTGGCCTTGGCCATCTCGCTGCCGAGCAGCCCGGTGGCGCCGATGATAAGGGTGCTGGTCATATCCGCCTCCCATTGCCAAGGATTGAACCGTCCCAGTCGCGCTCCAGGCCGATGTCGCGCAAACGGCGGTCTGAAAGCCGGGAAATCCGGCGCAGCGTGCGGCGGCGCTCGAATGTTGCGGCACTGCGCCTGGCAAGGCCGCTCATCGCCGCGCCGATGGGTCCAAGGGTGAAGGTCATTGTCCGTCTCCTGTTTCACTGTGCGCAAGCGCGCCGGTGCCGCCGCGAGGGCGAGCATGACGATTGCTCACACTGTGATTGGTCACTTCAGCGCATCCGGTGTTCCGAAGGCCGATCTGGATGCGCGCTACACCTGGATATTGGGTGTTTTCGGGCTGGACGACAAACGACTCTTTGTGCAGGATTTGTGAGCAACGCTCACAGGTCGAGATCATGCCGCGCCGACTGCCACCTCTAACCGCCCTGCCCGCCTTCGACGCTGCCGCCAGGCATTTGAGTTTTTCCAGGGCGGCGGAAGAGCTCAACCTCACCCATGGCGCGGTCAGCCGCGCCGTCCGCAATATCGAAGACAGGCTTGGCATCCAGCTTTTCGATCGCGGGACAAGGTCCGTACGCCTGACAACAGTGGGCGCTGCCTACGCGGTGGAGGTCGGCAAGGCGCTCGACCGGATCGCCGCCGCGACCATCGCCGCCATGCCCGACCGCTCGACGCGCATCCTCAACGTCAGCACGTCGGACGGCTTCGCCGGCCGCTGGCTGGTGCCGAGGCTGCACCGCTTCCACCGCGCCAACGCCGACATCGACGTGCGGCTCTCCACCTCCGGTGTGCTCGCCGATTTCGTCAGCGACGGCATCGACATCGCCATCCGCTACGGCCGGGGCGGCTATGCCGGCGTGACGGCTGAATTCCTTGCCGACGAGGAGGTCTTCCCCGTCTGCAGCCCGGAACTCCTGCAAGGCGAACATCCGTTGCGCCAGCCCTCGGATCTCCGGCATCACAAGCTGATCCACGACGCCTTTCGCATCGACTGGGCGACATGGCTGCAACAGGCCGGCCTCGAGGACATCGACCCCAAGCGCGGCGTGCGCTTCGATTCCGCCACCTTCGCGGTGGAGGCCGCCGTGCATGGCGAAGGCGTGCTGCTCGGCCGCAGCGCGCTCGTCTCGGCCGACCTTGCGACGGGACGATTGGTGCGGCCGTTCAACCTCGCGCTGAAATCCGCCGCCCGCTACTACGTCGTCTACCCCGAGGGGGCACTGCGCCAGAAGAAGGTCCGGGCGTTCCGCGACTGGCTGTTCGCCGAGATCGCGGCAGACTGGTCCGGTGCGACAAGCAGCAGTTGAGTGGCTAATGGCTGCACGTGCCTTATCCAGGCGCCACGCTATCGCTTCGAGAAGGACCTTGCGGACGGCATGCTGGTCGAGGTGCTGGCCGATTACCCGCCCTCGCCGACGCCGCTGTCGGCGCTCTACCCGCAGAACCGGCAGCTCTCGCCGCGCTTGCGCGTGTTCCTCGACTGGGCGGCGCGCATCTTCGCCGAGGCGAACTTGTAAGAGGCCCCGCAATCCGGCCCCTGCCCGCCGCGCTCGGGCGGCCAGGCGCTGCGCAGCGTGCCTCCTCTGCCGCGGCTTCGACCGACCCGACATCGAGGCATCGCAAATGCAGCGGTCTTCATCACTATGAAGGGGGACGCGAGCCGGCGGCCGTGAGATGATGTCTGGCAAGGCAAACACACGCTTGCCCGAAACCCAGGCCGCAAAAGGCGGACCTGTCCAGGTCTGGTCGCCATGAGCGGATTGATGCTCCCGACACTTGAGAGGCCTTTCCCGTTCGGCCGCGGCATCGCCGAACACAGCCGCCGCCGTCACCGCCTGCGAAAGATGTTCCGAGACGGAAATCGGAGGCTGCGATGAAGCGCCTCTGTCTCATGCTTGGCTGTCTTCTGCTGGGTCTCTTGCCGGCCGGCAGCACTCTGGCGGCTGGCGCGGTCTTCTTCGGCGATGATGAGTCCTATGGTTGGTGCTCCGGCTACACAAGCAGGGAAGCCGCGCGTAAATGCGCGCTCGAGCAATGCAAGGGAGCAGAAGGCGTCAATTGCCAGCTGGCTTTGGAATGCCAGGGCGGATGGGGGGCGGTCGCCACAGGCGACAATGGCGGCTATGGCATAGCCTGTGAGGCCTCCATGGAGGTCAACGCACGCATTCAGGCCCAACTGGCATGCACCTTCGCGGTGAAAGGCTTGTGCCACACGCAAACCACCTTCTCCGAGCGCAATCAGTCCATCAGCCAGGAGGATAACGCGCTGTTTGACCGCACGATTTTCGCGCAGGTCCTGCTGCTCAAACTGGGTTACTACAAGGGCCGGATCGACGCCCACGCGGGATCGGATACAAAGAGCGCGTTGAAGTCGTTTCAAAGCCAGGCAGGCTTGCCGGTTACCAGCGAACCTGACGAGAAAACGCTCGACCAGCTGACGGCCAAGCTCGGTGGCGCCGGCGCGCTCGTGGCAGCCATCCTGGAGGGGAATCGCAATGTCGACACTTCGGACTGGCACATAAAAACGGCAGCGCCGCGCGCCGAGGCCGTGCAGCCATCGACGTCGCAAAACATACCGACCTCCCCGCTCGACGCATTCGGCGTGAACGAGGAGGCCCTGAACGGTGCCCTGTCGGAAGGCATCGGCAACATCAATGGCCAGACTGGCAATAATTTCAGTTTCCAGGGAACTTTCACCTGCGGCCGCCTGGCGGGCGACAGCAAGATCAGGTGCACGGCGACGGTGACCGATCCGGCCAGCCCGGAAGCGGATGTCGTCGATCTCTACCATGTCGATGGATCGGACGTATTCGCGCAAATGGAGGCGATGGCCGACAAGAGGTCGCGCGAGGAAGGCGGCGCCGACCATCTTGACAGGAAGTCGCAGGCGACGTTCACCACCAAGGACGGAGAAAAACGGGTGGTCGATTTCGGTTGCGTGCAGCACTTCGGAGACCGCGTCTCGCACGGCATCTGCTATATCGAAGTCACGAAAAGCATCGGCTTGATGACGACCGTGGCGCCGCCGTCGCCAAATCGCGATCCGGGCGGCGTGAAAGCCACGGACGATGGAACAGCCGAAATGCAAAGAGCGTTCGACTTGTTGGGAGGAATGTCGCTCGCCCTGCTCGACGTTGCGTTGAAGAAGTAGGGACCCGTCTTGGCCCGCCGACGCCCTCGACAAGGAGATGGGGCGTCGATCGTTGCCCATCGGCGCCATGTGATGCCATTGTCGCCGCGACAGCGCGCCATGCGATGGAGCGCCGCCAGGGGAAGATTGCCATGACCAGGATTGAAACCGGCTTGCCGCGCTATGAGGACGCCGTTCAGCGCTTTCGCATCGAGGACGAAATCGCCACGCTCGATGCCTCTTTCAGGCTCGGTGCTATGTTACCGCGGTGACCCTGCCCGCTTTATTGAGGCGACAACTGACCTGCGCTTGCCGAACTTCGATGCCGCCCTGTCTTGCATAGTCTATTCGCACCTTGATCGGCGCCGTGAGTACACCTCCACGGTGGTGCAAGGCACCCGCGCTGACGGCATTGACGCGCACGGCGCCAAGCGGCTTCGCGGCGGACATGATCGCCGCGCGGCAGGCTCGCGCGATCGCGGTTGGCGTGCCGGGTTTCGCTGTAACGGGCTCCAGGGATCGAAGAGGGTATCCCGGGGTGGGGTCGCCCTCGCCGGCTTTGGAAGGCCTGAGGACGGGTGGCAGGAAATTCGATTGCCTGGTGGCCTTGGCGGAGGCAGTGGCTGTCGTGGCCGCGGCCGGCTTGGCAGCGGCCGGCTTGCCGGGAACGGTCGCCGAACCGTTTTCGGCGGGCGGGGCGTTGCCGAGGCCGAGACCCTTCGAAAGGCTTCCGCTTGTATTGCCAAACTTGCCGCTGGCACCAACGCCCGCGGCGGGTGATCGGTTATCGACGCCGACCGACGCGCCGACGTTTGCTCCGCCTGCGCCGCCCACCTTCGTGCCCATCCCCACGGATCCGCCTTGCGAACCGACGCTCGCTCCGGCGCCGACCCCGAGGCCGCCAACCTTACCGCCTACACCTGCATCGAGAGCCGAGGCGGGCCCAATTCCGATACCGATCGCCAACGCGGCGGCGAAGTACTCTTTCATCATCATCCTCCCCTGCGGGATGCATGTCGCTCGCTTGTCTTTCACTGCGCAGGTGGTCGGGTTGGGAGCAATGCAATGGGAAGAGCAATGGTTGCCAGCAACACAGTTTGCGGAGGCTTTGGACCCTTCACTTTCTGTTTTTTCGGCAAACCCGGGTTACGGGCTGCGCCCGAACGCGTTGATGAACTTGCAAGTGCATTCGTACGTGCCTTGGGCGCGCGCTCAACGGCCGCGCTCCGACGCTTATCCTTCGCGCGGTCGATTTCCTCACGCGCGGCACTGAGGCTGCGGGCTAAACCGTTGGCCCTTTCACGCTCTTGCTCCAGCGCCGCATTCAATTCCATCGAGTTCTGCTTCAGGGCATCGCGTTCCTTGCGAGCACTCTCAAGGTCACGGATGGCTGCGTCTGCTCGTTCACGTTCCAGTTTGAGTGCTTGCCCGGCTTGGTTTGAAGCGGCGTCGGCCACCTGCCGGGCCTTCACGGCCTTGGCCCGCTCCTGCGCGGCCAGATTTGCGCCTGTCTTGAGGGCATCGATCGTTTGACGAGCCGTGGTGAGTTCTTGTTCCAGGAGCTCTGCCTTATGGCGCTCGTCATCAAGCGCTCGCGTCGCGGCGGCCTGAGAGGCTTCGCTCGCGGGGTGCGCTTCAGCCATGGCGCCTTTCCCGCTGTCCCAGAGACTGGCTTCCGCCCTGAAGTTTTCGATGACACGCTGCGCCGTCTCCAGGTTGAGCGTGAGCGCTTCGTCCGTTTGCCGCTGCTCTTTCAGGACCTGCGCTTGCCTGGCCAGTTCGGCTCGTGCCGCGGCCAATTCGCGGCGCAAGGCCCCCTCATCCTCGCCGGGCGGCACCTTGTCCGGTTCTTTCGCGATATCGGTGTGGTCCGAAACCACGACCGGCGAGTGGCCATTGGCTGCGGCAACCGCCGACGCTTCGGGCGCCAGTTGACTGTTGGCCGGGGACGCCAACAGCAGAATGAGGATTGAAGGAACGAGGGACAGCATCGCGTTGCCCCTTCCAGACGTCCCATGACTTAAGATCAAGGGTCGTCTTTTGGTAAAGGTGAAGTCACTGCTTGGACATTTTGATCTGGTATCCGGCAAATCAATCATCACTTGATCCCACCTGTCGCGACCCTCACCGCGATTCTATTCTCCACTTGGTTCGAGCTGGGGCGCTCTATGCCGCCCCGCCCGCACGCTACCTCCTGATCCCTTGCTTGTTGTCATTCGAACGAACGAAGAGCGTTTCGCCGTCCCATCATTGCGATCGTGCGACAGACCTGCCCAGGGAGCGGGTGCCCGTGTCGCTCGGCCACCGCAACCTTGACTGCATGGACGCGGCAGTCTCTTGTTCGAACGGAATCCGCCGACAAGAGAGGTGCCACCATGGAGAAGATCATCCTGGACTGCGACCCCGGGCATGATGACGCCATCGCCATCCTGCTGGCGGCGGGCAATCCGAAGATCGATCTCCTCGGCATCACGACGGTTTCGGGCAACCACAATGTCGAGAACACCACGCGCAACGCGCTTTCCGTGTGCACCGCCTATGGCATCAAGGTGCCGGTGGCGAAGGGCTCCCCCGGCCCTTTGATCATCGATCAGGTGCTGGCGGTCGAGATCCATGGCGATACCGGGCTCGATGGCCCGGTGCTGCTGCCTGCCTCGTTCGAGCTCGACAAGCGGCATGCCGTCGACTTCATCATCGACACGGTCATGGCGCATGAGCCGAAGACGATCACGCTTGTCCCCGTCGGCCCCTATACCAACATCGCCTTAGCCGTCCGCAAGGACCCGCGCATCGTCGAGCGGGTGAAGCGGGTGGTCGCCATGGGCGGAAGCTACACGCGCGGCAACATCACGCCGGCGGCGGAGTTCAACGTCTATGGCGACCCGGAGGCCGCCGACGTGGTGTTCCGCGCCGGTTGGGACGTCACCATGGTGGGGCTCGACCTTACGCACCAGGCGCTGGCCACCCCGGAGCTGCAGGACAGGGTGCGCGCCGTCGGCGGCCCGATCGCCAGGTTCATCCTCGACATCTGGGAGTTCATTGCGACCACGCATGGCGGCCTGCTGCAAATCGAGTATCCCGCCGTCCACGACGCATGCTGCGTCGCCGCCATGATCGACGGAAGCGTCTTTACCACCGAGAAGGCCGACATCCGCGTCGAAATTGCCGGACGGTGGACCAAGGGCATGACGGTCTGCAATTTCGAGAAGATGGGTGGCATGCGCCATTTCGGCGGCACGGCGAGCGAGCAGGTCGACTTCCGCCATACCGTGGCGATGAAGCTCGACCATGCGAAGTTTTGTGATCTGATCGTGGATGCGCTCGAGCGGCTCACCAGCCAGAAGACGGCGTAATTCAAGCGCTGTCCGAACGAACAGGACGCGGCCGCCCGTAACGCGGAGGCCCAGCGGAACGGTAGACTGGCTTGCCACTGCGGTCATGGCTCAGGGAAGATGCGCCTGAGCGCGGCTGGCGTCCTAAGGATTGGCAGCTGGCGGTTTGATCTTCGTCAGGCGGGCCCTGGCTTGGGCCACATATTGCTGCGCGGACCTGATCCGGCTGCACAGCGCGATATTGATGCCGACACCACAGTCTTCATCCATCAATTCCTTGGCCCGGGACAGGGCCAGTTCAGCCCGTTTGACTCGCTGCCTTGCCCGCGCCAGTTCCAGGTTCATAAGTTCTATCATTGTTCCGCATCCGTTGCGGTCCCTTCGATCGTTAACCTCTCCCCGATGCTTTTGTTCCAGCCGTTTGTCAGCTCGGCGGCGGCCCCACGTTGCCTGGCTCCGTCGAGATCGCGGAGCCAGGCAAGTTGACGTCAGATCAGTAACCGCCGTTTTCGATCACGACGTGACGATGGTGATGGCGGTGGGATATGGACGTTGTCACGACCACATTATCGTGCCGATGATGCCGGCGGCCGTGATCGTAGAATGCGATCTGGCCATGGTGGCGGTGATGCAGGCGCTGGCCGTCCTCATTGATGACCACATTGGCGCGATGATGATGGTGATGTCTGTTGATGACGACGGTGTCTTGCGCCGAAGCCACAGCAGGCGCGGCCAAGCACAGCGCCAAAGTGCCCAAGATCATGATTTTCATTTTGAATTCTCCAAAAAACTAAGATGCCCTTCACCCGATAAACACCGCCCAAACGCTTTTGTTCCGGTTCGACTGAGAGATGTCGGTGAGAGGCCTTGTCCGCCGGTCTCGCCGCACAACAGGTGGTCCGCTTCATCTATTTGACTGATGCGTTGCCTTATCCTGAGGGCCATATTGAAGATGATCCTACCGGATCACTGAGTAATCCCGCAGCCAGTCCCTTGCGGATTGCTCCAAGGGCCCCGCTTGACTCCCGGTCGGCGGGGCTTTTCCATGCGTTCCACTTAAGCGCTAAAATGAGTGGCAGGCGCTCAGCGCAGGATCCTCTCTGCAATAGCGAGCTATCCGTTGGGCTCTCCGCCAGCGTGACTGACTGCCGCCGCTGCTGGACTTGTTTTTTCTTGCCGATGGCGCCGATCGTCCTCCCGGCCGGATATGCTCGGCCCACCCACCAAAAATGGCAAGGCGGCCTATGTCCTTTCAAAGCGCGTCGCCTCGAAACCGATTGAGGCGACGCGCTTTGGGGTCTTGTTTTATACCTGTCGTTCTCTCAAGACCGAGGTCACTTTTGCGCGACATGCATCAGGTCAAAATGAGAACGATCTTGAGTGAATCCGGATCGACGATCACGATCCGCCCGTCGGCGAGCACGAAATATTCGTAGGATTCGTAGGCCGGCACGATCTTGACGATGCGAGCAGGCAAGCGGTGCAATCTGATCTTGTGCCGCGGAATTTCCACGCCCACGGAAACGTCGAAATCGACATTGGCTACGGGCTGGACCTTCGTCTCCTTGATCACCTGCGTGATCTGGGTTTTCTGTTCAACCGTCACATTGTTGATCGAGGCAGTCGAAGTCTTGTCCTGGGTGGAGGCTTTGCCCTGCGCCTGCTGGTCGGTCTGGACCTTGGTCTTGTCCTGGGCCTGCTGGTCCGTGCTGGTGCCGGTCTTGCCCTGGGCCTGCTGATCGGTCTGGACCTTGGCCTTGCCCTGGGCCTGCTGGTCCGTACTGGTGCCGGCCTTGCCCTGCGCCTGCTGGTCAGTCTGAGCCTTCGCCTTGCCCTGGGCCTGCTTGTCCGTTTTGGTAGTGGACTTGTCCTGGGCCTGGCCGTTCATCTTCGAGCCGGGCTTACAGTTAGCCGTCCCGGAGGTGCAGTTCGTGTCCGCCCCTGATTGGTTGTCGGCCGGCTGCTGCGTCTGGGCCATTGCCGTGCCACAGCCGAGTCCGATCGCGAGCATGCTGGTGATGAGAACATGTTTCATAGGTAAATCTCCTTTGAAAGGTTCGCCCTTCAATGGGTAAAACTTCTCCAAAAAGGGATGGTTCCCCGGGTCAGGAGGCGATACCAAAGCGACCGGCGCGATCATGGCGAAACGATCCTGCCGTTCGTGCGATTTGCAGGGGCTTGTTCTGGCGGGACCTCACAAGCATGATCTGGAGGGCGAAAGGTCTTTCAGACGATCGGGCCGTGTGGAACGCTGTCCGACATCAAGCCTGCCATCAAGCCGGATGAAATTCCTGGCGAGATAGAATATTGAAACCTGTGAGGCTCGGCCCGAAACGAAAGCTGGGGATACGCCGTGACATCAAGCAGGCCAGTTCTGATCACCGGCGCGGCCGGTTTCATAGGTTTCCATCTCAGTCAGAGGCTGCTTGCCGAAGGCCGGCAGGTTGTCGGCCTCGATTCCATGAATGCGTATTATGACGTCACCCTGAAACAGGCCCGGCTCGACCGGCTGAAAGCATTCCCGAATTTTCGTTTCGAGCATGTCGACCTCACCGAACGAGACCGTATTTCGGCGCTGTTTCGGTCAACCGCGCCGGAGATCGTCGTCAATCTCGCGGCGCAGGCCGGCGTGCGCTATTCGCTGACCAATCCGCACGCCTATGCGGAAAGCAATCTCAGCGGTTTCCTCAACATCCTGGAAGCATGCCGGCACACCTCGGTCGGCCATCTGGTCTATGCATCGTCGAGCTCGATCTACGGCGGCAGCACGCGCATGCCGTTCTCTGTGCACGATCCGGCCGATCATCCGTTCAGCCTCTATGCGGCAAGCAAGAAGGCAAACGAGCTGATGGCGCACACCTACAGCCACCTCTTCGCGCTGCCGGCGACAGGCCTGCGCTTCTTCACCGTCTATGGCCCGTGGGGACGGCCCGACATGGCGCTGTTCATCTTCGCCAAGGCCATCCTGGCCGGTGAGCCGATCGACGTCTTCAACCATGGCAACATGCAGCGGGACTTCACCTATATCGACGACATTGTCGAAGGCATTGTCCGCGTGATGCGGCAGCCCGCGACGGCCAATCCGGAATGGACAAGTGCCGCGCCGGATCCAGCGACCAGCAACGCGCCGTTCAGGATCCACAACATCGGCGGCAATACGCCCGTTCAGTTGAGCCGGTTGATCGATGTGCTGGAAGACGCACTCGGGCGCAAAGCCATTCGCAACCTGATGCCGATTCAGCCGGGCGACGTTCCGGCAACGTTCGCCGATGTCAGTTCGCTCGAGGAGGCGACCGGTTTCAAGCCGAATATCCCGATCGAGATCGGGGTTCCGCGTTTCGTGGACTGGTATCGCGAATTCTATCGGGTATGAAAGCGCTGCCAGTTCGCTCGCAACGGTGAAGCCGCTCTCTCGCCTTCGCCGAGGTTGCTTCGGATTCGCACGAGACTCCTGCTCCGGCATCCCCTGTTTGCCGATCCGGTTCGGGCACGATCGCACGGGAACAACGCGGGAAAGCCCTCGTTGATGGACCGGCACGTTTGCTTTGGGATGCTCCCGATGAAGCTCCAGGATGAAGCCCGTCACAAATCCGAAGATGTGAGCAACTCCGTCCTTGCTGACGTCGTGCTGGCTTTGCAGCGACGCATCGAGGTGAACCACCAGTTCGATATCCCTTATCTTGCCGGTTACAGCAAGGACGGGCGAACCGTCTATATCGATCGCCACTTGCCGCGAACCATGGCTTGGCAAGGTCAGTCAGTAAAGCTTGCGCCCTTTTTGGTCACACATGAAATCGTCGAGAAATCCCTCCTTGACCAATTGCGGCTTCACTATCTGCATGCCCATCAGATAGCACTGCGGACCGAGCGGGATGCCGTGCGGGCGGCCGGTGTCTCATGGCGGGCCTACCAAGCCTTGATGAAGCGCAACGAGAAGCCGATTGACGAGGAAAAGGTGCAAGCCGTCCCTCGCGACCTCGATTTGACGCCCTACCGGGACTTGGAGGATTTCCCCGTACTGGATCGGCTGGTCAAAGCTGCCGGATGAGCGGAACACGGCATCCCGGGACGAACACCGGCCGCCGCGGAGCAGGCGAGCCTGGCTCCTCAACGATGAGTGCCGTTACCTCACGATAAGCACCGGGCGATTGGTCGTTCTGCCGAGGGCCAACGCTGGCACGCCGATAGCTACCGGTGGTGGTGCCTGTGATGGCGCCTGTGGTGGTAATAACGGTGCGGGTAATAGTACCGGTGTGGGTAGTAGTATCGGTGGTAATACCTGTGCCGGTAGCCGAAGTACGGCCGGTAAGGCTGGTAGTACGGATCGCCGTAATACGGACCGTAATACGGGTTATAATACGGGCGGTAGGCGAACGGCATCCCTCCGAAGCCACCAAAATAGCCGCCGAAGGGTGGGAAGAGAAATTGTGCCTTGGTCGGTGACGTCACAGCGGCTGTGGCAGCAAGCGCGAGCACGGATGAGAGTATCAGTTTTCTCACGGTTACCTCCATTAGTTCGGTCTTGAATAACGCGGATTCTGGCGCCTCGTTCCGCAATCCGTCCCGGCCGCCGCGGCCTGAGATTCGAGACCGCCTTCCCAAGCAGGGCAATTTCGTGCGGATTTCCCAGCACCGCGCCGACCGCAATCCTCGGCGGCGTCTCGTCTGCCGGTAAATTCCAAACACAAAGCCCGCCCCGGCTTGGCCGGGACGGGCTTTGCTCGTTCACAGTCCGGTGAATGAGCACTCGACGGGCACAAACCTTGTTCGAACGAAATAGTTCCTGCCTGTTCAGCCAATTGGCCTCTGGATAGAGCGCTGATACGGCGAAGGCGCAACACTGGCGCACAATCGCAACCGTCAAAGCATCGCGCCCTGAGCAGCAACGATTGCCCGGACGCGAACGACAAAGTCGCCCCTCGCCTCTCCAGCCGCGATCTGGGACTTTCTGGCTGGCGAAGATCGGCGCGTAGATCGCATCTCGACCATAAGCTTCGCCACTGTCACGCGGCCGGCCCAAGCCGGTCCGGCATCGAACCGCGAGCCGGCTAATCAATGCTTTCACCTACGGCCTTTCGGCCCAGCTCTTGCCAACCGGATTAGCTGGTCCGTTGGCTGCTGCCTCGTTCGCGCCCCTCCGCCAGATTATAGCCGCAAAGCTGCCCGATGGCTGCCAGGCCTGTTGATCGCCACGAAGAAAGGTTCTGTCATGCGCTTGGTCTGGACGGTCATGTTTGCGCTCGCGAGCACTGCCGCTTTCGCGGCGTCGCCCGAGGACGACTATATCACCGCGCGCGACAAGGCGATCGCGGCCATCACCGAGCTGAACAACTCGAATGCACCCGTGGAAACCCTCGATGCCGCCGATGCCAAGGCGCGGGCCGACCTCGAAGGGCGCCTGTCCGCCCTTCTCGGCCCCTTGGCGGTCAAGGATTTCCCGGCAAACGGCACCATCAATCTGGAAAGCCTGAGTGACTCCGATGTCGGATACGGCATGCTCGACGGGCTGCGATACACCCAGGGCGACGATGGCCCGAGCCTCGTGGCCACGACGCGGGGGCTGCTGGATCGCTGGCTCCAGGCCCGGGCCGCCGAGACCGACGAGGGCCTCAAATTGCCCACCAGCGTCGATGAGGCGCTGAAGCTCGATGCCTTCTACACCCAGGCGATCAACAGCGACGCCGCCTTCATGGGAACGCTCGACTTTCCGCTGAAAAAGCCCGAAGGCGCCGACATCGCCATGGCGCGGCTCGGCGGCTGGACGCAGGATGTCGGGCCGATCCACGAACAGCAGGTCGTCGTCACACTCGTCAAGGGCAACAGCGTCATGATCGCTTCGGCGCCCGCCACGCCACCTGTTCCCAGGATCCCGGCCTGCGAGGCCTTGTGGACGTCCGCGGACGAAGCCGCCCAGAAACTGGCCGCCCAGGCTTCCGAGACCAAGGACGAGAAGCTCTATGACACCGCCAATGCCGCCTGGGAAAAAGGCGACGGCGACTATCGCAAATGCATGGGCGACAAGCTGCCCAGCGACCCAGCCTTCCCCGCGCTGCTCACCCAGGCGCAGACGCTTGCCGACCACATGGCGGGCAAGTAGGGCGCAGGACGAGCGCCGGCGGCGAAGCTGCCGATCTCCCGCCAAGTGGGGGAGATGGCCGGCAGGCCAGAGGGGGGCGCTGTCCCGCCGACATCTTATAGCATTGGATTGCTCTAATCCTTGGAAGGACGCGTACCGCTCGGCCCGGCGAATGAGCGAGGCTGAGTTCCTTCGCGCCCCCCTCTGCCCTGCCGGGCATCTCCCCCACAAGGGGGGAGATTGGCAGTTCCAATGCCGTGCCCACCTTACCCCTTGTCGCCTTCGCACCACGTCACGATATTGTCGGTCGCGCTGGCCCCTGTTGAACGCGGTTGCCAGCGCAATTGAAAATGGTTGAAGGATGATCCCGGAACGTGCATGGCGCGGTGGGCAGAACGACTATGTGGGAATCTTGAAATGACGACGGATACCAAAGCGACGGAAACCAGGGCGTTCGAGGCGGATGTTTCGCGGCTGCTGCACATGATGGTGCACTCGGTCTATTCCGATAAGGACGTCTTCCTGCGCGAATTGATTTCCAACGCCGCCGACGCCTGCGAGAAGCTGCGCTTCGAGGCCGTCAGCCATCCCGAATTGCTGGCCGACGATCCCAAGCCGCGCATCTCGATCTCGGCCGATCCGGACAACAAGCGGATCGTTGTCGAGGACAACGGCATCGGCATGAGCCGCGACGACATGGCCGAGGCGCTGGGCACCATCGCCCGCTCGGGCACGCGCGCCTTCATCGAGCGCGTCGGCTCCGGCACCGAGGACACGCAGCTTATCGGCCAGTTCGGCGTCGGCTTCTACTCCGCTTTCATGGTGGCCGACCGTGTCGACGTCATCAGCCGCCTGGCCGGAAGCGAGGAGGCCTGGCGCTGGTCGTCCGACGGCAAGGGGTCCTACGAGATCGCCCCGGCCCCGCTTGAAGCAGCACCCAAGCGCGGCACCCGCGTCGTGCTGCATCTCATGGACGATGCCGCGTCCTACACCGGGTCCTACCGGCTCGAGCAACTGGCCAAGTCGCAGTCGGGCCATGTGCCGGTGCCGATCACGCTGGTCGAAAAACCCGGCGCGGAGGCGCGCGACATCGCCGACGGCACCGCGCTCTGGGTCCGGCCGAAGAGCGAGATCAAGCCCGAGGAATACACCGACTTCTACCGCGGCGTCGCCGGCCAGTATGACGAGCCGGCCGCCACCATCCATTTCCGCGCCGAAGGCCGACAGGAATACTCGGTGCTCGCCTTCGTGCCCGGCTCGCGCCCGTTCGATCTCTTCGACCAGGACCGCAAGGGCCGCATGAAGCTCTATGTGCGCCGCGTTTTCATCACCGACGACGCCGATCTTTTGCCGCGCTACCTGCGCTTCGTGCGCGGACTGGTCGATTCCGCCGACCTGCCGCTCAACGTCTCGCGCGAGATGATCCAGGAAAGCCCGCTGCTCGCCGCGATCCGCAAGGGCCTCACCAACCGCGTGCTCGGCGACCTCGCCAAGCTGGCGGAGAATGAAGCCGAGGCCTATGCCAAAATCTGGGATAATTTCGGCGTCGTCCTCAAGGAAGGGCTTTACGAGGATTACGAGCGGCGCGAGCAATTGCTGAAGCTTGCCCGCTTCCGCTCGACCGCATCGGGCGAAGGCTGGCGCGGCCTCGCCGACTATGTCGCGGCGATGAAGGAAGGCCAGAAGGCGATCTTCTTCATGGCCGGTGACGACCGCGCCCGGCTCGAAGCCTCGCCGCAGCTCGAAGGCTTCAAGGCGCGCGGCATCGAGGTTCTGCTGCTCACCGACCCTGTCGACAGTTTCTGGGTGACGATGGCGCCGGAATTCGATGGCAAGCCGTTCAAGTCGGTAACACAGGGCGTGGCCGAACTTTCCGACATTCCGCTGCTCGACGAGGCGAAGAAGCCGGAGACGGCGGCGACGCCTGAGGTCGATGGCTTTCTGGCTTTCGTCAAGACGGCTCTCGGCGACGCCGTCTCCGACGTCAAGGCCTCCGACCGCCTGACCGAAAGTGCGGTCTGCCTCGTAGCGCCGGAACATGGCCCGGACCGGCAGTTCGAACGGCTGATGAACGCCGCCGGCCGCCTCGACAAGGCAGCCAGGCCGATCCTCGAAATCAATCCGCGGCATGAACGCGTGCTGGCGCTGGCCGGCCTCGGCGACGACGAGCAGACTTTCAAGGAGGATGCGGCCCACCTTCTCTACGACGAGGCGCGCGTGCTCGACGGCGACAAGCCGGCGGATGCCAGGGCTTTTTCCCAGCGCCTTGCCCGGCTGATCGAGCGCGGCCTGCCGAAGGGCTGAGGGGCGCTTCATGGCCTGAACAGGATAAAGCCCGGGCGCCGCCAAGCGCCCAGGCTTTGATCTCGATCATGCCGGTTCAGTTTTTGCCGACGCCGGCGGCGGCCTGCTCGATGAGCTTGGCGACAGATGCGGGATCGGAGACGTAGACCGCGTGGCTGCCGGGCACTTCCACCGTCGTCGCGTCAGCCCTATTTGCCATCTGGCGCTGTGCCGGCGGCGGGATCATATGGTCGTCGGTGGCGACGAGATACCAGCTCGGCTTCACCCTCCAGGCCGGCTTGGTGACCTTGCCTTCGAGTGCGGCCACGGCCCACGGCACTTGCGAGTCCGCCATGAAGGAGGCGAGCGAGGGACGCACGTCGGCGGCGAACGAGGCGGCGAACTTGGCCTTGTCGAGCATCAGGAAGCCGTCGACGGGCGGCAGGATCGGCGGCACGGCCGCACCTGGAGGCGGGTTGGCGATCAGGGTCGCGACCGACTCGCCGGCATCCGCCGCGAAGGCCGCGATGTAGACGACGGCCGAAACCTTGGGATCGGTGCCGGCTTCCGACACCACGACGCCGCCATAGGAGTGGCCGACCAGGATGACGTTGCCGGGAGCGGCGGCGATGGCGCGCTTGGTGAAAGCGACGTCGTCGGCGAGCGAGGTGGTCGGGTTCTGCACGATGGTGACGTCGTAGCCGTCCTTCTTGAGCTGGTTATAGACCCCTTCCCAGCCGGAGCCATCGACGAAGCCGCCATGGACGAGGACGACGGAATTTGCTGCGGTGTTGGACATTTGAGTTCTCCTTTTCAAATCGCTGTTTGCGTTGGTTGCAGGAGGACTATGCGCCGGGGCCGCCGCGCCCGCTTTGAGGCGGCATTCAGGACCTCTTGATTTTCCCTTGAGAGGGCTTTGATTTTGCGGCCATGACACGTCTACAGTGTCCAAGTCAGCTTTTCCGCCTCATCTGGAGCCAGCAATTTGCCGTATCTTTTCGAGGATTTCGCTCTGGACGGCGACCGGCGCGAACTGCGTAGGGGCAACGAGCTGGTCCCGGTCGAGCCGCAGGTGTTCGACCTCTTGCAATATCTGATCCGCAACCGCGAGCGGGTGGTCAGCAAGGACGACCTGGTCGATGCGGTCTGGCAGGGGCGCATCGTCTCCGACGCCACGCTGGCCAGCCGCGTCAATGCCGCCCGCAGCGCCCTTCAGGACAATGGCGAGCAGCAGCGCCTTGTCCGCACCATCCTGCGCCGGGGCTTTCGTTTCGTCGGCACCGTGCGCGAGGAAGCCGGCGCCGAGGCGGCGGCGCCGGTGGAGAAACCGAAGCCCGACCTCGGCATTCCGGCCCGCCCCTCCATCGCCGTTCTGCCTTTCGTGAACATGAGCGGCGACGCGGATCAGGACTATTTTGCCGACGGCATGGTCGAGGACATCGTCACCGGCCTGTCGCGCATCCGCTGGCTGTTCGTCATCGCGCGCAACTCGAGCTTCACCTACAAGGGCCGCGCGGTGGACGTGAAGCAGGTCGGGCGTGAGCTCGGCGTGCGCTATGTGCTGGAAGGCTCGGTGCGCAAGGTCGGCAGCCGCGTGCGCATCACCGGCCAGCTGATCGACGCCGAGGATGGCAGCCATCTGTGGGCCGAACGCTACGACCGCGAACTGACCGACGTATTCGCGCTGCAGGACGAGATCACCGTCAGCGTGGTCGCGGCCATAGAGCCCAATCTGCGCCGGGCCGAGATCGAGCGCGTCAAGCGCCAGCGCCCCGACAGTCTCGACGCCTACGACCTTTTTCTGCGCGCCCTGCCCGACGTCTACACCTTCATGCCGCAGGGCGCGGCCAAGGGCCTGCCGCTGCTCGACCAGGCGCTGGCCATCGAGCCGAATTATGCGCTTGCCCATGGCTTTGCCGCCTGGGCGCATCAAACCCTTTTCATCCGCGGCGGCATGCTGGCACAGCACCGCGAGAAGTCGTCGCGCCACGCCCACGCGGCGATCGAGCACGGCTCGGGCGACGCCATGGCACTGGCCTTGGCCGGCTTCACCATAGGCCTGGTCGAGCACGACCGCAGGCTGGCCGACGAGGCGTTCGCGCAGGCCCTGTCACTCAGCGCCTCCTGCGCCTTCGTCTATGCCTTCGGCTGCGTGCCGGTGGCCTATGGCGGCGACGCTGCCCGCGCCATCGACTGGTGCGAGCAGGCGATGCGGCTCTCTCCGCTCGACGCCATGAGCTGCGTGCCGCAAGGCATTATCGGCTTCGGCAATTTTCTGTCCGGCCGGCACGAACAGGCCGTCGCGGCCGGCCGGCGGGCGGTCGAGCTGAACCCCGGTTTCAGCATCCTGCACGGCTGGCTGGCGGCGCCGCTGGTGAGGCTCGGGCGGATCGAGGAGGCAAGGGCGTCGGCCGCGCGGCTCCTGGCGCTCGACCCGCATTTCACCATCGGCCGCTGGGCCGCCGTCGTCGGGCTTGCGCCTGGCATAATCGACGACGTCACCGATGCCCTGCGCGTGGCCGGCCTGCCGGCGTAGAAGGCGATCTGCCGCCGACAGGTTCGGCGTCCAGCCGGCAACACGCGGATATCCACTGGCTCAATCGCCGACTGTAGACATCGGGCCGCCAATCACCCAATCTTGGCCCGGGAACAAAACAGGCGCTTCAAAGAAAGCGCGGACGTCCGGGTGCTCATGAAACGACGATGGACATTGTATGATCCGCGGCTAGCGTGGATGCTGGTCGCGCCGGTGCTCCTGCTGCTGATCTTCTTCCTGGTGCTGCCGATCGCCGTGATGGCGGCCTACACCTTCTTCACCTTCGTCACCGCCGGCGTGGAAACCAGCGCGTTGACGACCGCGAACTGGCACGAATTCCTGACCGACAGCTATTATTCGGGCTTCCTTCTGAAGACGTTGCGGGTCGGCGCGATCACCGCGCTGCTCTGCGGGGTGCTCGGCTATTTTCCCGCCTATTTCATCTGGGCGACGACCTTCAAGCACAAATGGCTGCTGCTTCTCCTGCTCATCGTGCCGTTCTGGATCAGCTTCACCATCCGCACATTTTCCTGGATCAACATCCTGGGCGAACAGGGCGTCATCAACGTCGCGCTGCTGAAGCTCGGCATCATCAACGAGCCGCTGCCGATGCTCTACAATGAGGGCGCGGTCATCCTGGGCATGCTGCACTTCTTGCTGCCCTACATGATCCTCAACGTCTATGTCAGCCTCGAAGGCATCGACCGCACGCTGATTTCGGCGGCCCGCTCGATGGGCTGCACCAGCGCGCAGGCGTTCCGCGAGGTCACACTTCCGCTGTCGGTGCCGGGCCTGGCGGCGGGCCTGCTGCTCTGCTTCGTGCTGGCCGCCGGCAGCTATGTGACGCCGCAGCTGCTCGGCTCCGGCCGCGACGCTCTGTTCGGCAATTTGATCTACGACACCATCATGGGCGAGCTGAACTGGCCGATGGGCGCCACGCTTTCGATCGTGCTGTTCGTCGTGCTCGGCTTCTTCGCCGCCGTCTACACCCGCTACATGGGCATGTCGCAGATCGTCAAAGGGCTTGGCGGATGAGAGGGACACGGCGCAAGCAGGAAGGCAGATGGGCTTGGCGGCTGACCGGCTTCGTCACGGTCTGCGTCTACATCTTCATGTTCGCGCCGATCGTGGCGACGGTGGTCCTGTCGTTCAACGCCTCGATGTTCGGCGGCTTCCCGATGACCGGGTTTTCCCTGCAATGGTACACCAAGCTGATGGCCAATGAGGCCGTGCTGGCCGCCTTCCGCACCTCGCTATGGATCGCGCTGGTCACCGCCGCCGTCACCACCGCGATAGGCGTCGTCACCGCGTTCGCGCTGGTGCGCTTCGAATTCCCTGGCAAGCAGGCGCTGAGCACGCTGGTGATCCTGCCGGCGCTGGTGCCGGAGACCATCCTCGGCGTCGGCCTGCTGGTGCTGATCAAGGCCATCGACCAGCCAAGGACCATGCTTCTGCTGGTGCTCGGCCATATCCTGCTCGCCGTGCCCTATGTGGTGCTGATTACCCAGGCGCGCATGGTCGGCATAAGGCGCGTCTATGAGGAGGCCGCACTCTCGCTCGGCGCCTCACGGCTTTCGTCCTTCCGCGAGATCACGCTGCCGCTGCTCATTCCGGCCGTGGTGGGGGGCGCCCTGCTCGCCTTCACCATCTCCTTCGACAACACCTCGGCCAGCCTGTTCTGGCGGCCGGCGGGCGTCGAGACCATGCCCACCCAGATCCTGTCGATGCTCAAGATCTCGATCAGCCCGGAGATCAACGCGCTCGGCACCGTGATGATCCTGGTGACCGTCGGCATCCCGCTGCTCGGCGGCCTGATCCTGCAGAGCCTGACAAGATTGAAAAGACGTGGCGAACCAAAGGAGGAGATGAAATGAAACTCACCAACAGCAAGCGGCTGGAACGGCTGCAAGACCGATACATGAACGGCGGTGTCAGCCGCCGCACCTTCCTGACGCTGACGGCTGCCGCGGCGGCCGCGGCGGGCCTCGACATGCCGTGGATGCGGCAGGCGCTCGCGGCCGTCGAACAGGTCCGTTTCGACGGCTGGGGCGGCACGGTGCAGGATGCGATCGACAAATATGCCTTCCAGCCCTACACCGCCAAGACCAAGATCAAGGTGGTCCAGGGCACGTTCGGCGACGAGGACGAGATCATCACCAAGATCAAGACCGCCAAGCCCGGCGACTATCAGGTCATCCATTCCTCCGGCGTCAACTACTACATCAAATACGTCAACGGCGGCCTGACCTCGGAGATCAACGAGGCCAACATTCCCAACATGGTGAATGTGCTGCAGCCGATGATCGAGCCGTTCCGCAAGCTGACGCCGAAGCTGTCGGCCGTGCCCTACGACTACGGCACGACTGGCATCGCCTACAACACCAAGGTGATCTCGCCGGAGGAAGCCAAGGAAAAGGGCGCGGCACTTCTGCTCGACAAGAAGTACGCCGGCAAGGTCGGCGGCTATGACGACATGACCACGCGCGTCTGGTACGCCGCGCTCGCCACCGGCCAGGACCCCAACGCCATCAAGGACATGGACACGATCTGGGCCAAGGTGCGCGAGACGCGCGACCTTGCCAAGAAGTTCTGGAGTTCCGGCGCCGAGCTGATGGACCTGCTTTCCAAGGGCGAGATCGTGGTGACCGACGCCTGGTCGGGCCGCATCGCCGCCTTGCAGGACCAGGGCCATCCGATCGGCTATCTCGATCCGGCGGGTTCCTATGCCTGGATGGAAGACATGCTGATCCTGAAGGGCTCGCCGATGGCCGAGTGCGAGGAACTGATCAACTTCATGCTCGACCCGGCGACCTCGATCGCGGTGGCCGAGGGCCAGAGCTATCCGCCGTCGCTCGACCCGACAAAGGTCAAGCTGACCCAGAAGATCGAGAAGCTGCCTGCCTTCGACAAGACCGGCACGATGAAGACGCTGACCTTCGCCGATCCGGTCTACTGGGCGACCAACGAGGACGCCTGGACCAAGCAGTGGAACAGGATCTCCAAAGGTGCCTGACAGCCAGAACCTGACCGAAGCACCCCGGGCGGAAACGGCCGGGGTGGCCAAAGCCGGCGCGGCGAGACCCGCCCCGATCAGCGCCGAGGCGAACAGCCCGGCGGTCGAATTCCGCAACATCGACATCGCCTATGGCAAGTTCGTCGCCGTGCGCGATTTCTCGTTGTCGATCCGCAAGGGCAGCTTCGTCACCCTGCTCGGGCCTTCGGGCTGCGGCAAGACGACGATCCTGCGCTCCATCGCCGGCCTGGTCGACATTTCGGGCGGCCAGATCATGATCGGCGGGCGGCGCGTCGACGACGTGCCGATCTACAAGCGCAACATCGGCTTGGTCTTCCAGAGCTACGCGCTGTTCCCGCACAAGACCGTGTTCGACAATGTCGCCTTCGGCCTGAAGTACCGCAATGTGCCGAAGCCCGAAATCAAGCGCAGGGTCGGCAAGGCGCTCGAGATGGTGCGGCTGCCGGGCAGCGAGAAGAAGCTGCCCTCGCAACTGTCGGGCGGCCAGCAGCAGCGCATTGCGCTCGCCCGCGCCATCGTCTTCGAGCCGCAGGTGCTTTTGCTGGACGAGCCGCTGTCGGCGCTCGACGCCAACATGCGCGAGGAGATGCGCGTCGAGATCAAGAAGATCCAGAAGGAAACCGGCATCACCGCCATCTTCGTCACCCACGACCAGGAAGAGGCGCTCTCCATGTCGGATCGCATCGTGGTGATGAATGCGGGCTCGGCCGAGCAGGTCGGCACGCCAGAGGAGGTCTACGAGGCGCCGGCCACCGCATTCGTCGCCGACTTCCTCGGCAAGGCCAACATGCTCGCCGGGACGGTGAGCGGATCCGGCCAGGGAACAGCGACTGTGGTGCTTGCCACTGGCCAGACGATCAACGTGGGCTGCCCAAGGCCGCTTGCCCAAGGCAGCAAGGTCACGGTGGTGGTGCGGCCGCAGAAACTGTCGGTCGGCGCGGCGGCGAGTGCCAACCGGCTGTCCGGCCACGTCGTCGCCGCCTCCTACCTGGGCGGCAGCGCCATCTACGAGGTCGATATCGGCGGCAAGAGCAGCATCCGCGCCAATGCGCCGATCAGTGGCCGCGTGCTTCGCGAGGGCGAGGCAATCGACCTCGGCTTCGATCCCGAAGGCTGCGTCCTGCTCGACGGGGACGGCCGGCGGATTTCGTGATGCAGCGCCATGCGGCTATCTGCGTTGCGGATCAACGCAACGCCTTGGCATGGCATCCGGCGACCTTCGCCGATGAAATCGAGCCTTCCAGCGATTCCCCGTGCTAAAGGAACTGTTTGAGCCCGGTTTCGGTCGTCTCCTGTGCGCCGTTCCACGGAGGCAGTTGAAGAGCGAAGATGACACATGAACCCGGCGAAAAGACAACGCGGTTCCTTTCGCAAGATCCTGAGCGGCATCGTTGCCACCATCGCCGCCGCCCCTGACCGCCCAGCGAAGCGCGGCATGAGCACCGCCACGCCGTCAATGGTCGCCGAATGGCCGCTGCCGCCATCGGCGACGCTTGGCTCCTCCTTGCGCCTGAAGGGCATCGAACGCGAAATCCGCGCCAGGCTGCCTTGGACGGTGAGGAAATTCGCCAGGGTCGAGACGGGCCGCATCGTGTTGCGCATGCCGCAAGCCGACGCGGATGCGTTCCAGGCCGCATCGGCGATCATCTCCGACACGCTGGAGGGGATCGAAGCCCTGGCCGTGCTTCCGCGAGAGGCGGAGGACATTCTCGCCATCTCTGCGCGCGAGCGCCACAAATGGCTGAAGGATGGCCGCCTGAAGAGCATCGGCACGCGCACCGTGAAGATGCGCGGGCGATCCAGGAAGGTAACCTTCCATGTCTTCGACCCACGGCACATCGAGGACATTCTCGATCGTGACCTTGCGGCCACCTGGCGGGAGGACGATGCGCAGGAAGTGTCCGAAAACAGACGGCGCGGGGCCGGCAAGGCGGCGCTCACTCGTGCAGGCAAGCGGACGGACAAGGCTCGCAAGACCAGAAATCCGGCAAAGGACGATGCTCCAGCGCCACGGCTCGAAGGCTGGGACGCGTTCGAGGCGGAAAGATTGCTCCGCTAAGGGGCTGCTCTCAGCCGCTTTGGCCCGCGAGACCGAACGCCGAAATCCGGGGCAACTGTCGGGAACGACCCTGGTCGTTCGTCCTATGGGTGCCAGGCGCAACGATCGAACCCGACCGATTACCCATCCGGAGCCTTTCCAATGACCCCCACCATCACCGCCTTTGCACGATCCCCCGACCGCGGCAGCGGACAGGCACGCGACATGCGCGTTCGCTGGGCACTGGAGGAAGTGGGCCAGCCCTACGACGTTCGCCTCGTGTCGTTCCGCGCGATGAAGGAGCCTGCGCACCGTGCGCTCCAACCTTTCGGACAGATTCCGACCTACGAGCAAGGTGATCTCGCGCTGTTCGATTCCGGCGCGATCGTGTTTCATATCGCCGAGCGCCATGCGGGCCTGCTGCCCGATGACGCGAATGCCCGAGCTCGCGCGGTCATGTGGATGTTTGCCGCCGTCAGCACGATGGAGCCGGCGATCGTCGAACGGGAAGTCGCCGTGCTCGTTGAGGGCAAGGAGAGCTGGCACGAGCAGCGCCTGCCCATGGTCGAGGATCGTATTCGCGGTCGCCTCGGCGAACTCTCCGACCGGCTCGGCGATGCCGACTGGCTCGATGGCGCTTTCAGCGCCGGCGACCTTCTGATGATAATGGTGCTGCGCCGGTTGAAGCGATCGGGAATGCTCGATGAATATCCAAACCTCGCCGCCTATGTCGCGCGCGGCGAAGCGCGGCCCGCCTTCCAGCGCGCCTTCGCCGCCCAGCTGGCGGTTTTCACCGCCGCATCGAGCGACGGATGAGGTCAGGCGAACATTGCCGCTGCCGGCGGCGGGTCGCGGTCGTCAGGCAGCGGAACGGGAGCGTATCCGACATAACGGGCGCTCAAGCGTGCCTGCCCTTTCGAACGTGACCGCAGTGTCTCCTCCAATTCGAACGTGGTTGCCAGCGGCACCATGGCGTTGATGACAATGGCGACATCGCGGGTTTCCTCTTCCCGGATCTGGCCACGGCGGCTTTTCAATTCGCCGATGATGCTCACGACAAAGTCCGCCGGCGTCACCACCTCGACCTTCATGATCGGCTCCAGCAGTTTTACGCCGAGATGCGGAGCGGCTTCGCGAATGCAGGCGCGACCGGCGATTTCGAAAGCCAGAGGCTCGATATCGTGCCAGGCGGCATCCACCAGGGTCGCCTTGACACCGATCATCGGAAAGCCCGCAAACGGCCCCGCCGAGAGGACGCTGCGCAGCCCTTTTTCGACCCCTGCAATACAATCGTTCGGAACCGCAGAGCCGACGATGCTGGACGCGAGCGCGAAGTCCGGTTCATACGCGTTCGGCTCGAACATGATCCTGACGCGGGCGAACTGACCCACGCCACCGGACTGCTTGTTGTGGGTGTAGTTCTGCCGATGGCTGCGGGTAATCGTCTCGCGATAGGCCACCTGCGGAGAGCCGATATTCACATTGATTTTGAACTCACCGCGCACGCGATCGATGATGTTGTCGAGCTCAAGTTTACCCATGAAGGCGATGATCGTCTGGCCCGATTCCTCGTCCCGCTTGACGTTGAACCAGGGATCCTCGTCCGCCAGCTTCGACAAGGCGATATGCAGTTTCTCCTGATCGGCTTTCGACTTTGGCTCGATCGCGATTTGCAGCAAAGGCCATGGCGCGGCGGGCGTTTCCATGACGATATGATCGCAGTTTGGCCAGATGTCTGCAACGGGAGAGGAAAGGCGCCGCCGTCTCCCTTCTCAGCTTCTCAGAGCCCGGCGCCTCCTGCGAATAAGGCAGGTGCGCTTACGGATATTTCATCTGACTTGCGCCTGCCGAACTTGTATCGCCCTGCAACTCCTTTGGCAGGGGACGGCTCGAGCATTGCAGGTGCACATTGCGGGCGAACAGTTTTCGCTGCTTCTGCTCATGCTCCTTGACGGCTGCTATAAGCCCCAATCCATACGGGCCGAGTGCTGCGAATTCCCAACCCGGGTGCTGTTTTTCGCGAAGCTCGTAGTCTGAAGCCGCCGCCCGGGCCTGCTGGCATGCCGGCGATGCCCATTTCTGCTCCTGCGGCGAAAGCGACGCTCCGTAGTCGACCGGAGAGGTCGCGCATCCAGCCACTGTCGCGGCCAATGCGGACATTGCAAGTCTCACCGCAATTCCCATCCGGAAGCCCCTTCCCGACCATTGTGGAGAGTACACGGAACTCTTGCCCTCACAAGGAGACCGCTCTGATAGGGCAGCCCGGGACGCGGTTGCACCAGGCCGGCGCATACAATCGCGAGCCGGGTGGCTGCGATCGGTCGCCCCTAGCTCCGCAACCCCGGCGCTTCCTGCCCCGTCCGCTCCACATACTCCGTATAACCGCCGCCATAGGTGTGGATACCTTCCGGGGTCAGTTCCAGCACGCGGTTGGAGAGTGCCGCCAGGAAATGCCGGTCGTGCGAGACGAACAGCATGGTGCCTTCATACTGTGACAGCGCCTCGATCAGCATCTGCTTGGTGGTGATGTCCAGATGGTTGGTCGGCTCGTCCAGCACCAGCAGGTTGGGCGGGTCGAACAGCATCAGCGCCATCACCAGCCGCGCCTTCTCGCCGCCCGACAGCACCCGGCACTTCTTCTCGATCTCGTCGCCGGAAAAGCCGAAGCAGCCGGCGAGCGCCCTGAGCGGCGCCTGGCCGGCCTGCGGGAAATTGTCCTCCAGCGTCTGGAACACGGTGCGCTCGCCTTCGAGCAGTTCCATGGCGTGCTGGGCGAAATAGCCCATTTTCACGCTCGGCCCCCGCGCCACCGTGCCGGTGTCGGGGTCGGAAGCGCCGGCCACCAGCTTCAAGAGCGTCGACTTGCCGGCGCCATTGACGCCCATGATGCACCAGCGCTCGCGGCGGCGCACCTGGAAGTCGAGCCCCTCATAGATGGTGCGGCTGCCATAGGCCTTGTGGACGTTCTTCAAGGTCACGACATCCTCGCCGCAGCGCGGCGCCGGCTGGAACTCGAAATTCACCACCTGGCGGCGCTTGGGCGGCTCGACGCGGTCGATCTTGTCGAGCTTCTTCACCCGGCTCTGCACCTGCGCGGCATGCGAGGCGCGCGCCTTGAAGCGCTCGATGAAGGCGATCTCCTTGGCCAGCATCGCCTGCTGGCGCTCGAACTGCGCCTGCTGCTGCTTGTCGGCGATCGCGCGCTGCTGCTGGTAGAATTCATAGTTGCCAGAGTAGGCGGTGAGCGAACCGGCATCGATCTCGACGATCTTGTTGACGATGCGGTTCATGAACTCGCGGTCGTGCGAGGTCATCAAGAGCGCGCCGTCATAGCCCTTCAGGAACTGCTCCAGCCAGATCAGGCTTTCGAGATCCAGATGGTTGGACGGCTCGTCGAGCAGCATGACATCGGGCCGCATCGACAGGATGCGGGCCAGCGCCACGCGCATTTTCCAGCCGCCGGAGAGCTTGCCGACATCGCCGTCCATCATCTCCTGGCTGAAACCCAGCCCGTCGAGCACCTCGCGCGCCCGGCCATCGAGCGCATAGCCGTCGAGTTCCTCGAAGCGGTGCTGCGCCTCGCCATATTTCTCGATGATCTCGTCCATCCGGTCGGCCTGGTCGGGATCGGCCATGGCAGCCTCGAGTTCCGCCATCTCGGCCGCCACGTCGCTCACCGGCCCGGCGCCGTTCATCACTTCGGTGACAGCGCTGTGGCCAGCCATGTCGCCGACATCCTGGCTGAAATAGCCGATGGTCACGCCGCGATCGACCTGCACCTGGCCCTCGTCCGGCTGCTCCTGGCCGGTGATCATGCGAAACAGCGTCGTCTTGCCGGCGCCGTTCGGACCGACAAGGCCAACCTTCTCGCCTTTCTGCAAGGCGGCCGAGGCCTCAATGAAGACGATCTGTCGGCCGTTCTGCTTGCCGATGCTTTCAAGTCTGATCATGGGTGGTCCGGGAAGCTCTAGCGGATTGGAGGATTTGCCCGCGCCCTTACGCGAATGACAGTGCGGGGGGAAGAGGCAGAAGCGCCGCAGATAGCCGATCTTCCCCTTGCGGGGAGATGGCCGGCAGGCCAGAGCGGGGGCGCTGTCCCGCCGCCCCTCTGGCCGTCGGCATGTGCGGAAGCGTTAGTAACTATGGCAACGCCGACGAAGTTGGTGATCCTTCGCGCCCCCCTCTGCCCTGCCGGGCATCTCCCCCACAAGGGGGGAGATGCGCAGCTTCAGCCTCCCGGAAACATTCCGGAAACAAGATTCAACACTTCAGAAAAACTGAGGAAAACATCAGCAGGCATATGCAGCGCGCGGCAGCCGGACAGCGATCGCCACACCAACGCGAAGGGATGGTCCCGACAATGCAACGACGTTCGACCGGATGGATGGGTGCCGTAGCCGGCATTTCGCTCGCCATGCTTGCGGTCGCACAATCGGGCGCGGAAGCGGCGGCTACCCGGAGCGAATATTGCAGCCGGCTCGGTCTTCAACTCGACGGAGCCATCCAGACCAAAGCCGCCCCCGGTGCCAATGCGAGCCGGATCGCCCAGGCAACGGCCCTCCAGGACAGAGCGAACCGGTTCTGTGCCGAGCGCAAGCAGGCGCAAGGCATCCGGACTTACGCCAACGCCCTGAAGCTTCTGGGCGTGACGCCGGTAGACCTCGACCAGTGACGGCAACCTTGACTTCCTCCCGGAAAAAGCGCCACCCGCAGAAGCCCGCAAAAACAAGCGCTTACGGCAATTGCACGATTCAGACCGTGAAACACACAGCGTCACCTCCGGGGCGGTGCTTGCCGTTCAAGACATCACCACGGCGGTCCCCTTGCCGTGGCAGGAAAGCCATCAGCATGAATCGGGTGTCGGCGCGCAGCGCACCATGCGAGCATCGATCCATCACGAGGATCGGCCATGCTCACGCTTCACGATTATCTGCCGTCGCAAAATGGCTGGAAAGTCCGGGCCCTGCTTGGATTGCTGAAGATCCCTTACCACACGCGCATCGTCTCGATTTTCGAGGGCGAGAGCCATACCGACGCCTTCCTGGCGCTCAACCCGGCCGGTGCGGTTCCCGTGCTTCAGCTCGAGGATGGCAGCGCCATCGCCGAATCCAATGCGATCCTCACCTACCTTGCCGAAGGCACGCCCCTGCTGCCTGATGACCGTTACCGGCAGGCGAAGGTCATGCAGTGGCTGTTCTTCGAACAGTACAATGTCGAGCCCGTCATCGGCTCGCTGCGCTTCTGGACCCTGACCGGACGACTTGAGCACAACCTGGCCATGGTGGCCGGCAAGCGCGAAGCCGGAGCACGAACGCTCGCCGCCCTGAACCGCAGCCTTGGCGAGACGCACTTCCTCACCGGAAACGATCTCACCATCGCCGACATCGCCGTCTATGCCTACAGCCACCGCGCCGAGGATTGCGGATTCCATCTTCCGGACTATCCGGCATTGCTCGCCTGGACCGGCCGCGTGCGCGACGCAATCGGACCCGGCTATCCCGTCCACCCCTATGGCATCGACCCGCATTCCGGAGCCTGAGGGCTCTATTTCTTGCCCTGTGGATGGATCGTCTCGCCGCGCTTCAGCATCGCGACGAAAGTCTCGATCTTCTTCCTGCGGCCGGCCTCGGTCTTCATGTTGTGGGTGCGGAAGACGAGCGCGAAGCGGTTCTGCGCGCTGAGTTTTTCGAACATCGCCCTTGCCTCGGGTTCGGCATCGATCGCCGCCTGCAGATCGTCGGGGATATTCATCTCCTTGCCGCTGCCATAGGCGCGCGCCCAGCGCCCGTCGGCCTTGGCCGCCTCGACCTGCTTGAGCCCATGCTCGGTCATGCGGCCCTCCTCGACCAGCCGCGCGACATTGTCGATGTTGATCTTGCTCCAGATGCTCCTCCTGCCGCGCGGCGTGTAGCGCTGCAGGAAGCTGTTCTCGTCCAGCCCCTTGCGCACCGCGTCGATCCAGCCGAAGCACAGCGCGACGTCGATGGCTTCCTTGGGCGTTATCGACTTCAGCCCCGATCCCACCTTATGCACCTTGATCCACACTTCGGTTTCCGTCGCGTGGTGCTGGCCGAGCCAGGCATGGAAACTCGCGGCATCCGGAAATTCCCGGACCTTGGCGGGATCGACCTTGACCGGCGCCATCAGGCGGCCTGCCTGTTCGGTGTTGGCGTCACTGTGATCTTGCCTCCGGCATCATGCGAGTTCCGGCATTATTGCATGTTTCACTGTCAGCTTTCGTCAGCAGCGGGACACGCTGCCGCGAAGCAACGGAACGCACCAACCGCCGTCGCGTTGCGGCAAGAGTCCAACGCCGAGGGAGATCGCCATGGCAATACAAACCATTTTTGCCCATGTCAGTTGCTCCGACCTGAAGGCCAGCATCGGCTGGTATGAAAAGCTCTTCGGCAAGGCGCCACTGCGCCGGCCGATGCCAGGGCTGGCCGAATGGCAATTCACCGAAAGCGCCGAGGTGCAGCTTTTCGAGGACAAGGACAAGGCCGGCACCTCGACGCTGACGCTCGGCGTGCTGCCGCTGGCGCCCGAGAGACAGAGGCTGGTGGATGCGGGCCTCGAACCGGGCCCGATCGAGAAGGCCGACGATTTCTGGATCATGCGCATGCGGGATCCCGACGGGAACCTGGTGGTGTTCGCGAGCGCATTGCGGGACTAGAGCAATTCCAGGAAAGTGCGTAGCGGTTTTCCGTCCGGGATTGCGTAAAAACAAAGAGTTAGAGCGGGTCAACGATTCTATCGTTGAACCGCTCCAGGAATGCCGGAATGCCGCTGGGCATACCCTCCCGCCTCGAAGGGCAAGATGCCTATGCCGGTGGCGGCGCTGCCGGCGTCAATCCGTGGCGACGCATGATCTCCACCATTTTGGCCTTGTCCGGCGGTCCGCCGGCGGCAGCGTTGAGCAAGCCGAAGGCCTCGCGGAAATAATCCGGACCGATCGCCGCCGGGGTGATGACGCACAGCGCCTTCACATCCGTGGTGCCGTTATTGTCGAAGCGGTGAACCGCGCCCCGTGGAATGCACAGTGCCTCCCCTGGCCCAACCTCGATCGGCCTGCCGTTCACGGTCCAGGTCAGCACGCCGTCGATGCCGTAGATCGTCTCCTCATAGTGATCGTGGCTGTGCGCCGGCGCGGGCAAGCGCTGTGCGCCGGGCACCATCAGTTCGAAAGTGGCGACGCTGCCGTTCGAACTCTCGCCCGACACCAGGAAACGAACCGACAATCCCTTGGTACCGATGGTCTCGTCGGCTGGATTGACCTGAAGGTCCATGGCTGGCATTGCGCAAACTCCTCCGGTAAATTACATTTACCAGCAATCAGTAAACTCAATTTACCAAGCGGTCAATGGCCACGTCCACCGAAGTTCTGCAGACCAAGACTGAGGATCTTTTGATCGGTGCCCTGCTGCGCGTGCCGGCCCAGGCGATCCAGCGCCGGCTGATCAAGGAGCTCAACGCCGCCGGTTTCGACGAATTGCGCTTGCCGCACATGGCGGTGCTGCAATTTCCCGGCCCCGACGGCGCGCGGCCCGGCACCATTGCCGAGCGTGCCGGCATGAGCAAGCAGGCCATCAACCAGTTGCTCAGCAGTCTCGAAGGCTACGGCTATCTCGTCCGCTCCGACGGCGAAAGCGGCGCGCGCGTCGTGCGGTCCACCGAACGCGGCCATGCCGCCTTCTGGAAGATGGTCGACATATTGCACGACATCGAGGAAGAGTGGCGCACCGAACTCGGGCCGGAGCGCTTTGCCCAGCTCAAGGCGCTGCTGTTCGTCGTCTGGGACAGCCCGCTGGCGCGGTGAGCGGGGCGGCATTCATCGCCGACCGCTTCCGCGCGTTGCCATTCCGCCGCTGCGCTTCACCATCGACATGCATCGGGTGGCCGTCGCCCGGCCTATTGCAGCTGCGGCTTTTTCAGGAAGCTGCCGCGGTCGGCGGACTTGACGCGCAGCCAGGTCTCGCGTCCGTCGCGCACGACGCGCATCGGGATCTCCGCACCCGCCGAGCCGCTGTCCCACAGCTTGCGATAGAAATCAGCGAGCCCGTCGACCGCGCCGTCGCGCACCTCGGAAATGACATCGCCTTCCCGCAGGCCGGCCTTGGCGGCCGGGCCGCCCTCGGTCACGCTCATCACCACCACCTTGCCGTCGCTTTCGGCCGACAGCGCGCCGAGCCACGGTCGCGGCGGCTTGGCCACCTGGCCGCGTGTCAGCAGATCGTCGAGGATGGGGGGCAACAGGTCGATCGGCACCACCATGTTGATATCGGCGACCTCGCCGGCACGGCTCATCTGCAGGCGCAGCGAGCCTATGCCAAGCAGCGTGCCGTCCGCGCCAAACAGCGGCGCGCCGCCCCAGGACGGATGCGCGGGTGCGATGAAGATCGCCTCGTCGAGCAGATACTCCCAATAGCCGGCGAATTCCTGCTTGGTGACGATCCTGGCCTCCACCGCCCGGCCGATACCGTCGGCAAGCACCACCGCATCGCCGATCCTGGCCTTGCCGGCATCGCCCAGCGCCACCGCCGGCAGCCCGGCCGGCGCCAGCGCCTGGACAAGGCCGAAGCCCGATTCCTGGTCGTAGGCCAGGGCGTGCGCGGGGATGACGCGGCCGTCATGCGAGGTCAGCCAGACCTCCTCGGCCTCGGTGATGAGGTAGCCGATGGTCAGCACCAGCCCGTCATCCCTGATGACGACGCCGCTGCCTTCCCGCAGCGTGCCCAGCGCGCCGGCCGTGAAGGCATCCTCCGGCACGGTGGCCCGCACGGCGACGACGGAGCGCGGATTGGGATTGATGGTCATGCTTTTGTCCTGCGATGCAAATGCCCTGGCGGCTTCTCCTATAGGTATGCCTCGGTGGGCATGGTGCAAGGGGAGAAGGGAAGAAGCCCCAGCGCCACATCAACAATAGTTCAACACAAGTTGAACTTCTACCTCGCCAACCCTAGTTGTACAGCGACCTATTCATTCCTCCCCACCGCCCGAGGCTCGACATGACCGACTACACCCCGCCGAAAGTTTGGACCTGGAACAAGGCAAATGGCGGCGCCTTTGCCAGCATCAACCGACCGATCGCCGGGCCGACGCATGACAAGGAACTACCCGTCGGCAAGCACCCGCTGCAGCTCTATTCGCTGGCGACGCCGAATGGCGTGAAGGTGACCATCATGCTGGAGGAGCTTCTGGCGCGCGGCCACCGGGGCGCCGAATACGACGCCTGGCTTATCCGCATCAACGATGGCGACCAGTTTGGCAGCGGCTTCGTCGAGGTCAATCCCAACTCCAAGATCCCCGCTTTGATGGACCGCAGCGGCGCCACTCCGGTGCGGGTCTTCGAATCCGGTTCCATCCTGCTTTATCTCGCCGAGAAATTCGGCGAATTCCTGCCTGCCGAGCAGCCGGCCCGCGCGGAAGTGCTGTCCTGGCTGTTCTGGCAGATGGGCTCGGCGCCGTATCTGGGCGGCGGCTTCGGCCATTTCTATGCCTACGCGCCGGAGAAGATCGAATATGCTATCGACCGCTTCTCGATGGAGGTGAAACGTCAGCTCGACGTGCTCGACCGGCGGCTGGCCGAGGTGGAATATCTCGGCGGCAAGGATTACACCATCGCCGATATGGCGGTCTGGCCTTGGTATGGCGGACTGGCGCTCGGTCGGCAGTATAATGATTCCGCCACTTTCCTGTCGGTGCAGGATTACAAGAACGTGCAGCGCTGGGCGAAGGCGATCGATGCCCGTCCGGCGGTCAAGCGCGGCCGCATGGTCAACCGCGCCTTTGGCGAACCGGCCATGCAGCTGCACGAGCGCCACGATGCCAGCGATTTCGAAACCAGGACGCAGGACAGACTGGCGGCGGAGTGAGCTGAACGGACGACGCGCCGGCCTTCCTCCCCGTGCGGGAGGTCGGCCCCTTCAACCCCCAGCTCTCTGCTCGACGGCCGATATCCATAGCCGGTCGATGTCGGCAAGAACCGTCTCGTCGATCTCGTCGAGATGGTTCCAGTACATGCCATCCTCATAGAAATAGCCGAGGTCCTTTTCGACCTGTTCGGCCTTTTCGGCCTGGTCGAGTTGAATGGTTCCCAGAATTTCCGCTTTCATTTCGGCGATCCGCGCCGGCGACAGGCCGCCGAGCTGGTCAAAGGCGAGGCTGGGAAAGACCAGCCGGCTGCGCGGCAGGTCGGACAGGTTGATGCACAGGCAGTCGTGCTTCAGGGCCTGGACAAGCAGGCGCGCCGACTTGGCCTCGAGGTTGCGCAGGGTAACGTCATCGCGCAAAGGGTCGGCACGGCCGATGCCATAGAAATGCGTCTTGCCCGGCTGGTCGTAGATCATGTCGCAGCCCAGGAATGCCAGCACATCCGGCTTCTGGCTGTGAATGGTCCAATAGGCTGCCGTCAGCGCCATCGTGGCGCCGGCATAGACGAAGCCACCGAAGGCGTTCTGGGCCGGGACATACTGCGTGGCGCTGAATATCTGAGCCTGCCGCAAGGTCGCGTCGTGAGGCAGGCGGTTCGGCGGGAAATCACCGGCATGGACGAGGAAATCCCAGTCGGGGCGCACGCGCCAGGCATTGTTGATGGCGACGATCCGGCTGAAGGCCTGCTTCGGCCAGGGCTCGCAACGCACCGCGTCGGGCGCGCTGCCAAGCAGAAGGATAATGCGGGCGCCCTCGCGAACATTCATCTCGGCTGGCTGGATGGTCATCGAAGGGCTTTCAGGTCTCAGCCGAGCGACAGGTCGCGCCTGTCATCGTCTGCCGCCTCGGGCGCAGCTGGCGCGGGAAGTTTCGCACGAGCGCAACCATGCACCTTGGCGGGCCGCTTTGCCAGCCCGGCCACGCGGCTGGCACAGACGATCCATGCCCACCCAAGGCCTGGTTCAACAAGCCTGTTTCAAAAGGGATTCAAAAAGGAAAGCCCGTCACAGGACCGTGACGGGCTTTTCCAAGGCGGGCCTGCGATGCAACTCAGTGCAGAACCTCGACGATCTGACGCGTGTCGGGATCGACCAGCACGGTCTGGTCATTGATGACCGCGACGCGGTACTTGACGTTCGGCACCTCGCGCAGCTCAACCCTGTCCGGTACCGGCGAGCCGAGCTTGAGTTCGATGCCCAAAAGGTTCACCGACGCCAACGGCTCCTTCTTGACGTATTCGCGTACGACTGTCTCCTGTTCCGGCTGCAGGACAACGGTTTCGGCCAGGGCCGCACCAACGCCGCCCATCAGAATGATCGCAGCAGCCGCACTTGAAAGATAATACTTCATAACAACCTCCTTGTCGGGATATCTGAAAGCCACCCTGCAAGGAAACTCCATCGCCGCTCCGAAGTTCCATCCGCAATTTTGGAACAAATGTGGCTACCGCAAGATTACAAGATGGCTTCTATTGATAGCGTCCACGCATGACATCAGCGAATATGCTTAAAATTCGCATCTAAATTTCGTGGATTACGGATACGGAACAATCGGAGATGGAACACAAGGTTCCCTTCCCGGAACAGCACAGCCGTGCCGCGTCGATGCTGAACCCGCTGTCCTGCCTTAGCAACAGCTAACGTGGAGCGTGCGGTGTCGTTCCAGGTGCCACAACCCTGTGCACAAAAAAAGCCCGCCCTGCCGGGAGCAGGACGAGCCTTCAATAACCGGCGGAGGTGGCAACCTCACCGGTCGCATCGGGAAACGCCCGCTTCAGCTTATGGTTCCACCGACAGGCTACTTGGTTCCAACCGGCATGCGTCATCGCCCGGACGGTGCCTTTGCAGGATCTGCGGGCGCACTGGCCGAATGGATGGTGGATGAGGTAGGGCTGCGCTTACAGCCAGTTCGGCAAGATCGCCGCACCGACCGGCGGACCGCAAGGTCGGCCATCTCGGCCACAGTCCAGGCCGGGCGCGAGCGTCAGAACGAGACACCATCCCGATGTAACGGCGGGACTGCGTCGATCGGATCCTGGCTCGTCACGGTATCTTGCGCGACGGCATCTTGTGCGCGCCTATGGATCAGCCCCACGACGAGCACGAAATATCCGGCCTGCAGGACAACCAGGGTCACCACCGTCCAGGTGAGCGCCTTCCAGAAGGAACCGGTGGCCATATAAGCCCAGACCGCGACAAGGATGGTCGTCGCCGACATCCCCACGAGAAACCGCCCAACATACATCGATGCCCAAATCGCCGAACATTCCAATTCGGCCGATTCCCCTGCCCGAATTCCCGATACCCGCGCCCAACGTTTCATTATTTTAGCAGCTACGCAAGTATGTGACCGGCCCGGTAGTGGGTCAGTTTGAAATCCAGCCTTTGAAGTGGCGCATGGCAGTGCCATATTCCTGGCATGAACCCCAAAATACAGATCAAGGCTTGGATCGTCCCCGTTTGGACCGAGAATGAGCCACCCATGGCTTTTTGCTGGATCGCGGGATATGGCGACCCAATCGAGGCGCAAGAGGCAGTAAGGCGAAAAATAGGGGAAGCCAACATTGGCAGCCCGTCCCCCGTATCAAATCCCACCGCTGACAAGTTGGGGGTCCAGCCGGGCGAGGTTTGGTTACTATGACCATTAAGCACCCAAAGCGCCCGCGCGATGCCAATCAGTTGGCGAAATCGATAGTAGATCTCGTTACGGGCAATACCGCCGAACCTGCCGATGACGGCAAAGACCCGGCGGCTGTCGGAAATTCCAAACTGACCCACTACGACCGGCCCCTATAGGATCGGCTTGGCGCCGACTCTCGAAATTTGTTGCACCCTGGCCCTATCGGGAGCAATTTGCTGCTCACGGACCGGGCAAAAACAAGTCCGATGGGGATTGGGAAATGACGCTCAAGCTGATCGGGGCCGGTTTCGGCCGCACCGGCACGTGGTCGACCTTTGCCGCGCTGAACAGGCTCGGCCTGCCTTCCTACCACATGCAGGAAGTCATCATGAACAAGGCCAACAAGGGCCATCTCGACTTCTGGCGCATGGTGGCCAACAGTCCGCCCGGCACCCAGCACGACTGGAACCGGGTGTTCGCCAACTATACGGCCACCGTCGACAATCCCGGTTGCTGCGTATGGCGGGAACTGCTCGTGGCCTATCCCGACGCCAAGGTGTTGCTGACGCTGCACCCGCGCGGCGCCGAAGCCTGGTACGAGAGCACGATCGACACGATCTATTTCACCAACAATGTCTGGCAGTTCAAGATCCTGGAATGGCTGACGCCGTTCGGCTGGAAATTCGGCGACATGTCGAAAAAGCTGGTGTGGGGCCGCGCGCTCAAGGGCGTGATGGACGATCGCGCCAGGGCGGTGGCCCGCTACAACGCCTATATCGACGAAGTGAAGGCCGCGGTGCCGCCCGAAAAGCTGCTGGTCTACAAGGTGACCGAAGGCTGGGGGCCGCTTTGCGATTTTCTGGGCGTCGCCGTGCCCAACGATCCCTTCCCCAACCTCAACGACCGCGAAACGATCAAGAAGATCATCCGCGACATCATCAAGGGCTCCTACATCATGCTGGGGCTGAGCGTGGCGGCCGTCGCGGCGGTGGTCGCCGCATTATGGTTGTGGCTGCGGTAGCCCGCCACCAAGGCAGACGGCAATCCGTGATGGGCCAGGCCCGTACTCGCGAGTGCGGGAACAAACGCCGGCAGCCCGAGTTTTGCCTCCAGTCTTCACAGGTATTGGAGGCCACAATGGCACCGCGCGGCAAACCCCGCACCGACGATGATGACGGCCCGCAGGCGGATAGCCCGACCATCGAGCAGCAGGATTGGGACGCCGTCAAGGGCGGCCAGATCCTGCCTGATAGCGTGCCGGAAAACGGCGACATGCGCTACGGCACCGAGAAAGAGGGCGACCTGCCGCAAGAGGATGACGACAATCCCTACCAGGAGAGTGACGAGGCCCTGCCCGACGACGAGGAAGAAGCCGCGATCACGCGAAACCCGACCCGGGAGGGCCGGTTCGACGAGACGTAATTGATCATCGAAAAACTCCCGCCGTCCCCGCAATGTTCGCGTAATGCTTGGAGCTACCCCGGCCGACAATAGCCGTGGCGCGTCGCCTTTTTGCCCGTCCAACGCCCGTATTCGCCTCTCAACAAGGTAAAGGCTTTATATTGCAATTGGCTAAAATAGCGGAACGTCCAATGGACATTGCCGGAACCGAACAGGCCCCCTCGGACCTTTGCGTGCGCGACCCAAGACCTTAGTCCCAGAAGAAAACGCAAAGGGCCGATGAGGGCCCCTCCTCCGGGAACATCCGGCCCCTGCCGCCGTTTGCAAAGGTCTGTGAACCGGGCTCATCCCCGGAGGGAGCGTGATGTCCCATCGGTCCATCATCATCAAGACAGGTCACGGTCCGGGCACGGCGGTTGCCGTGCTGGCGGTTGGGCTGGTGGTGGTCGGCATCGTGTTCCTCGTCCTGGGCGGCGCGCTCTATTTCGGCGAACAGCCGTCCAATCAGCATGCGCTTTCCTCCGTGCCGGCCCGATCAGTGCAGACGGCCGATCGTGCGGCGGAAAACTGATGAAAGCGCGGCAGGCGGCGCGGTCGCCTTGCAATAAACATTAGATATTGCGAATATAATGATCAACCGGCCAGTGCCAGAAGCCGGCTTGGCCCGGTGTGCCTTTGTTTGCACCTGGTCGCCGGGCCACTTTTCCTGCCCGCCGGCGACGCGCTCAGCGCGCTATCTTGCCGTCCTTCGCCACCGCCTTGCCACGTCGATCCACCGACCGCTCCTTTGCCACGGCCGCGACCGCTTGGGCACGTGCCGCGCCCGCATGGCGACGAAGTCGGCGCTGGCGCCAACCACGATGCCATGGCCTTCCAGCCCTTCGCGCTTCGGCGAAGCAGGCGTCGGATCCGCGCTGCTGGTCCTGCCTATTCCGCTTTCGCGGAAGTTTCAAACATCAGCCAATGTGCAATGGTGTCGTTGCGGCGGTACGAGCCGCCCTGGTTGACGCGGGCGCCCAGCACACCCCAACATGCGCCCCCCGCCCGCGTCGGCCATGGCGTTCAGCGCCATACAGCTTCTCAAGCGTGGCGTCGGCCAGCCTGCCGGCCAGGCGCGCCGGCGCCAGGCCGACCGGCCGTGGCAGGTCCTGTGACACCAGCCCGGCGGGCGAGCCGGGCGTCAGCCGGAAATCCTGCGATTGCGTCGCGTTGGCGCCGGCAAGCGCCAGCCCGGCGGGGTCGAAACCGCGAAGCGGTAGGCGCCGGGCGAGCGGATCACGGCGCTGGCCGACGACGTCGACTGATTACTTCAGCTCCACCCACACCGGCGCATGGTCGCTGGCGCCGTCCTGCCCGCGCACCTCGCGGTCGATGCCCACCCCGTTCAGCCGGCGGGCGAGCGTCTTCGACAACAGGATGTGGTCGAGCCGCAGCCCGGCATCGCGCGGCCAGCGGTTCCGCCGGTAATCCCAGAAAGTGTAGAGCGTTTCCTTCGGATGCTTCTTGCGCAGCGCATCTGTCCAGCCCTGTTCGAGCAGGGCGGCGAAGGCGGCGCGGCTTTCCGGCTGCACCAGCGCGTTGTCGTCATAGGAGCGGGTGGCGTAGATGTCGCGGGGCTCGGGCACGATGTTGAAGTCGCCGGCCAGCACCACCGGCAGGCCGGTGTCGAGCAGCTGTTCGGCATGGGCTTCCAGGCGCGCGTGCCAGGCGAGCTTGTAGGTGAATTTCGGCCCCGGCCGAGGGTTTCCGTTCGGCGCATAGAGGCAGGCGACGACGATGCCGTCCACCGCCGCTTCGATGTAGCGGCTCTGCCGGTCTGCATCGTCGCCGGGCAGCGCATCGCGGGTCAGGACGGGTTCGGATCCTCGCGCGAGTATGGCGACGCCGTTCCAGGTCGGTTCGCCCTTCCACACCGCGCCATAGCCGGCCGCGGCGAGCCTGGTCAGCGGAAACTGCGTGTCGCGCGCCTTCAGCTCCTGCAGGCAGACGACATCGGGTTTTGCCGTCGCCAGCCACGCCAGCAGGTTTTCGAGCCGGCTGTTGATGTTGTTGATGTTGAAGGTGGCGAGTTTCATTTTTGAATGCCGAAGGCGACCCTCGCTTCGTCATCCTCGGGCTTGACCCGAGGATCCATGCCGTGACCCTCGCCGTGGAACGCGGCGGGGCAAAACTCCGAACCTTTGCATCGCCTTGGCGTCACGGCATGGATCCTAGGATCTGCGCGCGTCGCTTCGCTCCTTGCTCAGCCCTAGGATGACGACAGTGATTGTCGCGCCACCCATGCCTTCACCGTGTCCGCCACCGTCTTCAGATGATCGGCGGTGGAGAAACCCGAAACGCTCTTGCGCGGCTTCAAATCGTGGTCGCCATCCTCCAGCCAGATCACCTTGATGCTGTCGGACAGCCCATAACCCGCCACCTCGTCCATGGTGCCGAACTCGTCGCGCGTGCCTTGAAAAATCAACGTCGGCGTCTTCAGCCCGGTGAGATGCTTGGTCCGCAACTGCTCGGGCTTGCCCGGCGGATGGAAGGGGTAGCCGAGGCACACCAGCCCGGCGATTTCGCCCTTGGCAAGCATCTCGTCGGCGACCATGGAGGCGACGCGCCCGCCCATCGATTTGCCGCCGATGATCAGCGGACCGGCGACGCCCCTCGCCCTCAGGTCGGCGATCGCCTTGATGTATTCCGGGTTCACCGTCTCGGCGCGCGGCGGCGGCTTGCGGTGGCCGTAGCGGCGCGCCGCCATATAGTGGAACTCGAAGCGCGCGACCTGGAAACCCGCGACGGCCAGCGCCTTGGCGGTGGCGGTCATCGAGGGCGAATCCATCGACGCCCCGGCGCCATGCGCGAGCAGGATGGTGACGGGCGCGGTGTCGTCGCCGTCGAAGAGGAAGCTGGTCATGGGGTGATGACTCGCGCGACGCCGACGCTGCTGATCTCCCCCCTAGTGGGGGAGATGCCCGGCAGGGCAGAGGGAGGCGCGAAGGAATGCCAGCCTTCGGTCAAATGTCCAAGAGGCGGATTCCTTTGAAAAAGGCCGATCTGTCGGCGGGGCAGCGCCCCCCTCTGTCCTGCCGGACATCTCCCCCACAAGGGGGGAGATTGGCTGTCATCTCGGCCTTCGCCAATCATGCTCACACCGCCGTCCGCGCCAGTTGCGTGTCCACGAACTGCACGCCCTTGGCTGCAACCCCGGCCCATTCGGACTCCGCGTCGAGCTCAAGATACCGCACCCAATTTCGCCGTGCCTCAACCAGATTGCCGGCGTCGAACTCCAGCCTGGCCAGGTTGAACACGGGATCGGCATAATTCCTGTCGAGCGCGATCGCTTTCTGCAGGTGCCTTCGCGCCGAAGCCTCGCGGCCCTCTTCGCTCATCAGCCCGGCGAGGTTGAACCAGGCTTCGACGAAGGCCGGGTCGAGTTTTATCGCGCGGGCATAGTCGTGCGCCGCCTCCGCCACGCGCCCGCCGGCGCGCAGGCAGTTGGCGCGGTTGAACGCGGCGATCGCGTCGGTGGGATCGATGGCAAGGCAGCGCTGGTAGAGCGCGGCGGCCCCGTCATGGTCGCCGCCCTCCTCCGCCGCTTCCGCCTCGGCGAACAGCTCTTCCAGCGTGTCGTCGCCTTGCGCGGCCGCACCCAGGTCGAACAGCAACTGGCCGTCGAGCTCGCTCTGGCCGCCTTCGAGATAGATCGCGTCCGGCCGGCCATGCTGCGAGCCGACATTGAGCGACTTGGCGGTGAGCGAAGCGACCGGGCCGGAGCGGTGCACGGAACGCGCGATGGCGCCCCACGTCGCCCCGCCGGCGACCAGCCCGGCATATTTGCGTGCCAGGATCAGGTCGCGGAAGGAATAGGGTTCCGCGTCGTGCTCGAAGGCATCGAACAGCGACAAAAGGTCAAGGTCGGCGCCGGAGAGCCGCGATTGCTCGATCAGCGATTGCCTGGAAAGGGACGACGCCTGCGGCGCCTTCATCAGCCCGAGCAGGCGCAAAAAGCCGTTCTCGCTGATCAGCGTGCGCCCGGCCGCCTGCTCGGCGGCGATGCGGCGCTCGATCCCGGCATCGCCGTTCCGGGTCAGCCCTGCCTTGGCAAGCAAAGTCCGGCCGAACACGATATGCGTGGTGCGCCTGGTGATGCCGCGCCGGAGCTGGCCGTGCTGGCGCTCGACCTCGCGCGCGGCAAGCCGCAGCGGAAACGCCGCCAGTGCGCCGATCGTGCCGAAGACGGCGCCCGGGACCGAGACGGCTCGTGCCGTCATTTCTTGCTCTTGCCGACCGCCTTCAGCAGATTGGCCTTCAGCGGATTTTCAGGCGCACCGCCCGCTGCCGCCTTCTTGGCGGGCTTGGCGGGCGCCTCCTCGGCCTTGCTCTTCGACTTGGCCGGCGGCTTCGACTGCGACAGGCTCGCCTTCAGCGCATCCATCAGGTTGATGACATTGCCGCGCTCGGGTGCGGCCGCGATGATCGGCTTATGGCCCTTGAGCTTCTCGCGGATCATCGCCATCAGCGCGATCTCGTAGCGGTCCTCGTAGTTCTTCGGGTCGAAGGTGGTTTCCTTCTGCTTGATCAGCGCTTCGGCGAGTTCCAGCATTTCCGGATCGGGCTTGCCGGCCGGGATGTTGCCGAAATACTCAGCCGTGCCGCGCACTTCGTTCGGGTTCCTCAACGTGCACACGAACATGCCGTTCTCGCGCGGGCCGATCGTCACCACCCGCTCGCGGCTGGACAGCACCAGCCGGGCGATCGCCAGCTTGCCGGATTTGCGCATCGCTTCGCGCAGCACCGCGAAGGTTTCCTCGGCCATGGCGCCATCGGGGGCCAGGTAATAGGGCGCGTCCTGATAGATGACATCGACCTCGCCTTCGTCGACGAAGGCCTCGATGTTCATCGTGTGATTGGACTCGATGCGCACCGCGTCGAGGTCGGCGTCATCGATGATGATGTACTGCTTGTCCTCATACTCGTAGCCCTTGACCAAATCGGCGCGCTCGACGAGCCCCAGTTCCGGGTCGACCGGCTTCATGTTGATGCGGTTGTGGGTCTTCTTGTGCAGCTGGTTGAACGAGATGCGTTCGCTGGCGCTGGTGGCGGGATAGAGCCGCACCGGACAGCTGACCAGACTGAGTTTGAGGTAACCTTTCCAACTTGCCCTGGGCGCCATGATACACTCCTACGCGGCCATGCACTGACAATATGTTGGAGCATGGGTCTTGTCCAAAAACCGGTTCCCACTTTTGGGGACCATGCTCCAAGCAGCGCTGTTCGTCCGCAGGACGAATAAGGCTGCGCAAATCCTACACCGGCCCCGCACTTTATAGGCAAATCCCTGACGAATGTTTTAGGGCGCCGGCGGGGTCGGAGGTGAGGATAATTCAAAATGTAAGAAGCGTCGATGGACTTGGGTTCCTCTCCCCCACAAGTGGGGGAGAGGAACCC
>NZ_VFVA01000014.1:0-131090 GCF_006442155.1 Mesorhizobium sp. B2-4-14
CGTCGGGAGAGAGGCCTATAATGCCAAAGCCCAAAAACCAAAAATGCCCCAAGCTTTCGCTTAGAGCATAGTGGCGGCCTCCAGAGGGAGACCCGGCGGGCACTGCCCAGCTTCTTTATACGGGTTCAAATTCGTTTTCACAAGCGGTTATTCCGCTTGCCTCTGGTTTTTCCGATATGTTGTCAAAGCATGAGTACTTCGATCCTCGAAAGGGAACCTCCTCAGCTGAGAAGAGGCTATCGAAAAGCATTTTGTCTCTCGCCAAGGCGGCGTAGGCTTTATACGTTGGTTCATATCGACCGCGAGCGACGGCATAAAGCATCAAGTCTGCTATCTGCATCAGGCGCGTTTCCTTGTTCTTGAAATCGAACTCCGAAATACGTTGCGAGAAGTCGGTAGGCTGCAGCGGCGCATATTTAACCGAATTGGACTTGTCGAAGGGCATACCTTTCACCTGAACCTCATCAACGTAGCGTTCAATCAGACGGTCTTCCTTTCCGCCGCTGCGCTCGACATAGATGTGAAGTTTGGTGTCCAGCTGAATAGCGTAACGAACCGCTCGTTCGACAAGGATTGGGAATACAGTTTGGCATAGTTTCCATTTACTGTCTGGAAATTTTTCCTTGTACCGGGCCACGTAACCAGGTCGATGCACAGTCGACGCAAGTGCGTGCAGCCCGGGAGAACGCATCATTTCATGAAGATCTGTAAAGAATTCTTCACGCCTCGCACCGAGCCTCGCAATCCACCGAAATGGACCGGATGCGTTTCTGATTTTTACGGAATGAAGTGGATAGTCGATGTTCCATTTCTTGCAGAAATGACCGTATTTCGATTTAGCAGCAGGTTTGTCGCTCTCCCGAATAATCACCCCGCCAAGCGCGAAGTAGTCGAATTTTGGGATGTCACCAGGGTGTCTCGTGACAAACCTGCTCCCTGAGTCATCTACGTATAGGTAGAGTTCGTTTTGATCAGTCAAGCGCTCAGCCCCGGCCCTGTCGTTGCCATCGGTAAAGACCAGAAAGTTTAACGTTCGGAAAACTCGCCCGGAAATCGGTCGAGCGGCCGGACCTCGCAGACTACGCTGGACGGTCCCTGCCTTTCCACGTTCTCGGTCGTCCGCGAAGGCAAGCCGGACCTCCTGGCATTCGGTGGGGCAGTCTTTCGCGAGACGAGCGCAGATGCGTTGCAGACCGCCAGCGCTTTGCCCTCGACTTTCTGGTTGCAATGGGCGATGACTGACAGTGTCGGCGCGCGCGTGCTTGCGCGTAGGGGTGCTGTTGACGATCACTGCCAATTCCGGGGAGGCATTATATGCTACTCAGCCTCTTCTGCGGGGCAGGTGGACTCGACCTGGGATTCGAGGCCGCAGACTATGAAATTGGGCTGGCTTTTGACCTCCGTGTCGACAGCATCGGCTCCTACAATCACAACCGAAAGGGCACGAAGCGTGGGCATGTCGGGGATGTCTCGAAGCTGACTCTCGATGAGCTCGACCGGCTGCACCAGGGCACCTTCGAGCCTGAAGGTGTGATTGGCGGCCCTCCGTGCCAGAGCTTCAGCCGCGCCAATACCGTCTATCTCGAGGCCGATCCGCGGCATTCTCTACCGTTGGCATACGCCCAGCTTCTGAAATCGCTCAATCAGCGCAAGCCAGTGAAGTTCTTCGTCATGGAGAACGTGACAGGCCTGATGAGCGACCGGCACGGGCATCGACTCCGACAAATAGAGACGGCTTTCGAGGATGCGGGCTTCTCACTAACCCGCACGGTCCTGCTGGCGACCGACTACGCCACGCCGCAGATACGCGAGCGGCTCTTCGTGGTCGGCCTGAACCGCGATCTATACGGAGAGGCGGCCTGGTCGCCACCAGCCAAAGTAGTCAGCGCAGAGGGGCGACGACCGGATGTCCGGGGTGCCATCGGTGATCTCCCGGATGCCACGTTCTTCGACCGCGACCTAAAGCCGGCCGATATTGCCCACCATCCCAACCACTGGTGCATGCGGCCGAAATCACCGAAGTTCACAACACCAGGTGCCCTTCGGCCAGGCGATGGCCGCAACCGCAGCTTTAAGACGCTAGACTGGCAATCACCAAGCCCAACGGTCGCATACGGCCATCGGGAGGTGCATATCCATCCGGACTGCCACCGCCGTCTGAGTGTTTACGAGGCGATGCTGCTCCAGGGTTTCCCCAAGAAGTACGAGCTCCTCGGCAGTCTCTCCTCCCAGATCATCCAGGTGAGCGAGGCGGTGCCTCCTCCGGTCGCCGCGGCCGTCGCAGCCTCGGTACGCGCGCAGGTCGCGGAGCTGGATGCAGAGATCGTGGGCAGCCGATCTGGGAAACAGCGCGCGCGGGGTTGAATCTGCTTCTCGCCACTTGAAAATCTAAGGCTCATTGCCGAGCTTTGGATAATGCAGGTGATCAAGAACGTGCTCGACGACCTGGCTCGTCGAAAGATGATGGCGCAGTTCAGATCGAAGGACACTAAGCCTGAGGTCATAGTGCGTCGCGCACTGCATAGGCTCGGATACCGCTTCCGGCTGCATCGCCCCGATCTTCCCGGCACACCGGACATAGTGCTCCCCAGACATCGGACCGTCATACTTGTGCATGGCTGCTTCTGGCATCAGCACAGCGGCTGCCGGGATGCTCGAATGCCCCGCACGAGGCAGGACTACTGGTCCGCGAAGTTCCAGCGCAACAGCGAGCGAGATGCCAAGATCGCCGCTGACCTCATGGCGCTAGGTTGGCGGGTCCTCGTCGTTTGGGAATGCGACGCAAGGAAGCCGGAGCTGGCAAGCTCCCTAGCCTCCGCGCTGGGAGGCACCTCATGCCACGCTGGATATGTCGTGCAAAAAGAGACTCCGACTGCTTGATGTGCTTCGCACTAAGCCGCATCGACTTCCAACCAGCCGCGGTATCCAGCGGCGCCATCCACTTCGTAATGCGCCGACCGTAGCAGATCTGCGGATTCGACCGTCAGAGACTCGAACAGCTGAGTCTCGCGCCGGAGCATCTCGTCGAGATCGAATAGTTCGCCGGTCGCCTCAAGCAGGCGTAGCCCATGGTCCACTTCGTTTGCGACGGCGATGTCAGTGCCCCCGCCGACCAAGCGATAGCGGTCGCGCGCAGGTGCCTGCACGACATCGCAGCGGAAGCCGAGCGACAGCATGTCGGGATGATCCGGAACAACCGCGTAGAAGCACCCCGGCAGCATTTGAAGGGTGCGCTCCGGATGAGCCGCTCCGACAAATCGCAGCAGCCACTTGCCGAACCCGAGGGCGAATAGGTGCATAAAGGACCGCGGGTCCAAGGTGCCTGGATCGGCGAGCACGGCACGCAGCCTGTCGCCCTCAGCCCGCAGCAGCTCTCCAGTCCGTCGTGCGAACTCGTCGCTCGCCTCCACATTGTCCAAGATGGCCTCGATCAGCGCGGCAAGGTTTTGGGCATCGATACGGTCCGGCACCACGCGTGTCGTGACAAACAGCAGCCATGGATGAATCGCATTGGTCAGCTGCAACTGGATGACCTCTGCGAGCGCGTCGATCACGGTCGTGCGTCCCGGACCGGCCGCGCGCAGCGCGATGTGATCGCACAGATCGATGTTCACCGCATGAAAGGGTCCGCCGCCGTGCACCTCAGCGTATGCAAGCGATTTCTGGTTCGCGATAGATTCGAACCGTTCGCGCAAGATCGTCGAGCCGCTGTGAATCCGCGCAAGACCGCGGACTTCACTTTCAGCGATGTTTAGCTGCACGTCGTCTGCCGACCCCCGCCGCACCGAGTTGAGGCCGGTGAAGCGGAGATCGAGGCCCGCCTGCTCGCATGCCTCGCGGAGCACGCGCACGTCCAGGAGATCCTCGCCAGGCAGGCTCAGGTAGCGCACGGTCCTCGCGTCGTCCGGAAAGTGGGTCTCGCGCAGCATGCGAAGAAGCGAGTCGTGCCACTGGTATCGCCGGACCCACTGCTTGCGCGGGCGGTGCCAGGGCTTGAAAGGACGCTGAGGAGGCTCCTCAACGGTCGGTCTGCGCAGGATTCGACCGAGAATTTCGTCGTCGTCGAACTCCTCCATCAGCGCTGGTCCCCGAATACTGCCATGATGTCGGCGACAAGCGACTGCTGTTCCTCCCACGAGAGGCTCTCTAGCAGGCCCCAGGCGGTCAGTACCTTCACCAGCGCTTCGAGCTTGGCATTCTCGATGACACTGCCGCGAGCCGCAGCCTCGGCCTCGAGCGTGTCAGTGTTGAACACCAGGACGCCGCGCTCCCGGTCCGAGAGGAGTGCTTGGCCGCCCGGCGCTAGCCTGATCTCAGGCGGAGGCTCGGCATCCGAGCCCTTTCGGTCGCGCCAGACCCGCTCGACAAGGTTCTCAAGGCGCGAGACACGATGACCGGCCGCGGCCGCTCGCCGAGCATCGAGCAGCTCCTTGTTGAGCTGCTTTAGCCTGTTCGTCGTCTGGCGGACGGCGAAATGCACCCATTTCTGGAGATATTGATAGTGCGGGTGGCTGTAGTTGAACGACTCGCGGTCAATGTTGAGCGCGGCATCGAGCCCCTCGGTGATGAAGACCTCCGACATGAGCTGACGCAAGCGGGTCAGTTCGGAAACCTGGTAGCCCAGGAAGGACGGATCGAAAAGGACGCCGCTGGCGTTGTTCACGCGGACGAGGCAGCCGTTGTTCTCCTTAGGAGTGATTTTCTGGTTCCAGTATAAATACGCTTCGAAAGACAGCGCCCCTCCACCGATATCGGGCGGGACTGCTCCCAGACCGGATGTCACCTTGCCGAAGAACATCAGTGGGCGGCCGATCTCGCTCGTGCCGTGGAGATCCCTGTCGAAGGAGATCGGGCGCAACAGCTCAACATCGTCGAGGATGACCCGGAACGAGCCGACTGGATCAATGATGCTCGTCAGCCCAAGCCGCTCCCCGATTGTCTCCGTGCCCGTCAGCTTCACCGGCTCCGCCGACTTGCTTGTGAAACTGTAGAAGCCGATCCCATCGTCCGCCGTCAGCTCGAACGGATGCCGGTCAATGTAGCGGACGGGCACCGCCAGGCTAAGCAGCCAGATCATTCCGAGATAGTGATCGAGAGACTCTTCGATGTTGGGCGTAGCTTTGCGCGTGCGGACCTCTTGGCGGACCGCCGCATATAGCTTCCGGAACCTGGCATCCGGACCATCGGATGGGTCCCATGGCAGCTGCGGCTGCTCGAGATAGACATCGGCGTCGTCGCGTGCCACGCGCCCGATATGGTAGCTCGGTGGCATCGGCGGTGCGCCATCCACATCCCCGTCTTTTGCGCGGTCGAGCAAGGTCCAGCGGTCCAGGCCCTGGAGCAGCTCACGTGCCTGTGGCGTAAGCTCCATCAGGACGATCTCGGTGCCCTGCGTCTCGATGTCGGCCGCAGGTTCGCTTGTGATCGCGACGGTTCCCGTCTCGAAGACCTGGTTGTCGGAGTCGGCAGCGAGCATCTCCTCGGTGTGTGTCTTCAGCACGACGACCGCTGAGGTCCGGAAATCGTCGCCGCGACGCTTGGTGATCATCTGGAAATGCTGGGTCAGCTGTGCGACCGAGAAGAGCCCAATCCCGATCTTTCCAATGAGCCGCCGCCCACCGGGAGAGAGCGTTGGGTCTGATAGGTTCGCAGTCCCCAGGCGCTTGCCCTTGGATGTCCGCTTTGAGCTGCCGCCGATGTGGGTCACGAGATCGGCCAGGACCTCGGGCGACATGCCGAGGCCGTTGTCTCGGACGACAATACGCTCGAAGCGCGGCGCATCGGTCTGCAGGATGACCTCGGTGGCATCCGCGTCGTAGGCGTTCGAGATCAGCTCGCGGAACGCAGACGACGGCCGGCGATAGATGCCGTCAGTGACGCGTGCGAGCACGCGGTCGTCGACACTGAGCGTCGTCTTGACGACCTCTCCGCTCTCGCGGCCACGGCGTATATCAAGCGCCAGCTGTTCAGCGCGATCCTGCATCAGTCCCCCCATCCCGCTGGGCCGTGCGGCGGCCGCATGCGACCCGGCGGGTGCCGTTTTGACGCGCACCTCGCGCTGTGTCCAGCAGTATCAGATTGGCCTCCTGATCGCCATGAACGTCGAGCGGAACTCGACGGCCAGGCCGTTCTGCCTGCCAGCGGTTTCGGCTGCGCTCAGCGCAGGATGGGTCATGCCTTGACGGACATCCCAGAGCGGATGTCCGATCACGATCGCGCGGCTCCCGGCGACGACCGTCTCCAGCCCTGCGAGGGTCGTGCGCAGCGATCCCGGAAGCGCGCCATGCACTCGGTCTGCGGCATACTGCGCAACTCCGGCCCAATAGGAAGGCGAAAAGTCGATCGGAGCTCCCGCATCAAGGCAAAGCCGCGCAACATCTACCGCCAAACGCCAGTCCAAGATGCTATGGTAGGCTAGGTTTCCGTAGTCCCGCATGCACTCGTGACACGATGTCTGGCACACCGTGCCATGGTCGTGTGGGCCGGCCATGACTTGGAACCGGCCGAGGAGGCCGGGTCCAAGCACATCCTGCAGCACCGCCTCAAACTCGGCAGGGGCTCCCAGGAAGGTGCTGTAACCGGCGCCGTTCTCAAGCGTATCTGAGAGGAACACCTGGCCGACGACGTTTCCCGCCGCAACTGTTGTCCGCAGTCCGACCTTGAGCTCGCTATCGCTAACATCCAGGCGTACCGCCGCAGCCCGCCTCAGCAGGAACCCGAACGAGTATAGTGCCGCCCGGCCCTCGACACGCAGCGGATCGGCAAACACGCCGGATGGCCACACGTTGACCCCGGCCACGAGAACGTCGGTGCGGCTTATTGCAGCCAGAGCGCGGCGATCGGGGCCTCCCGTAGGGGTCCGAGGCGTTACGTTGACTTTGCTAAGTGCCTGACGCGTCGCCCAGGTCTCGTCCCAGAACCTCTCGAACTCGAAGAGCTGGCCGTTGTTGTCGTTGATCACGTGGACCGTCTGGCCGCCGCTGTGGATGCCGAAATTGCAGTGGGGCGCGAGGGGAGGGCCCGCCAGGCCAAGCTTCGGCCGCGTTGCACGCGGTGTCCACTCGAAGGTCCCATCGTAATCGCGCTCGGACCCGAAATGGGTACGGAAGCCGCGGGGCTCCGAGAGATCTACAACTTGATACTCGGTGCCTCCCGCGCCGCAAACTATGCAGGTGAGCGCGGGGACGGCGGCTGCGTCGATCGACTGGCACCGGCGGCAGATGCCAGTCGGTATCGGCGGCCCGAGCGGATCCGGCATCTCTGTGGGAATTCCGCCCCTGAGCTGATAGTCGACCACGCCGATTGCCGTGTGGATCATTCCCTCCTTAACGGTCTCCGACCCGGGGGCGAACTGGCTGATCGCGAGATCGAGGGGACGATCGATGATGTCGGCTGGCGGAAACTGCCCCCGGCCAGGGCGGCCATGATAGAGGTAGCGCGTCCTAGTCGGGAAGCCGAACATCGGAAGGATGCCCGCGTTGGCCAGGCGCTCGCTGAGCTGCGTCTGCACGAGGTGCGGGCTAGCAACGGCAGCATCGATCTCCATGACGAGGCCCGTGGCCACCCATGCCACCAAGCTGCCCTGTTGCGTCTGAAGGGCGGGAGCGGCCTGAAGAAGCACGCTGCAGATCGCGGATATCCTGGCTCCGTTGGCACCGATCCAGGCGGAGACCTGGGCACGGACGGTCGAGCCAGCCCCGCCACCAAGTGCGGGCCGCATCCATGCTGCGGTTTCCCCAAACTCCCCATGGACGCTATCTCCGGATGCCGTCGGAAATAGTCGTAGCGCCGCGAACGCCTCGCGGAGAACTTCTTTCGCCAGGACGCGCCGGACTATCGGCTCCACCGTGAGGTCGACATATGGCTGGGGCGGCGGATCGGCCGTGATCTTCTCGGGCCGCTGGAAGTAGTAGTCGTCATGGCTCCGGCCGCGGCAGAGCGTCAGAGCGATGGAGAGCGCAGTGCCGCGGCGGCCGGCACGACCGACTCGCTGCTGATAGTTAAACCGCAGCGGCGGCATATTGGCCATCATGACTGCGAGCAGCGCTCCAATATCGACACCAGCCTCCATCGTCGTGGTCACGCTTAAAAGATCGATGGTGTCGACGAGCTCAATTTCCTCAGGAGCAGGAAGGCAGGCACCTTGGAAGAGCCGTTGACGCGTGCGCGCCTCGGCTTTTCCGGTCTGTCCCGTCATCTCTTCGCAATTGAGGCGGAAAAGGGGTCCCGCGTCCCGCGCCAGAAACAGATAATAATCCTCCGCCGTCGCGCCGGCCCCGAGAGGCTGGGGTCCTACCAGCCGGCCCTGGCAATCGGTGCATACCGATCCACTCGGATGGAGATGGATGCGTCGGCAGGCAGCGCATTCCCACGATCCTGCGACAGGACGGGCGATCCGCAGGCGGTTCGGCTGGATCAGCCAGCTTGTGACTAAGCCGCCATGGGAGAGGCGTGTCTCAACCGCCGTCACCAGAGCTGCCGCAGACCTGCCATTGACCCTTGCGACCTCGTCCAGATAATCCCGGACGAACCCCGGCGCGGCCGGTACACCCTGCGCGGTGTAGGGCTCGCCATCGATGCGGCGGCGCTCGCCAAGAAGCCGAAGCGTGCTGTCTGCCGCTTGGACGACAACTGCGTCGCCGTCTCCTGGCGCTCCCGATCCGACGGCCGCGTGAGCGATCTGAAGCGCCTCCAGTCCTCGGCGTCCCGAGGCAAATATCACGTTCAGCACCGCTGCATGGGCGTTGCGGCGCAGCCGCCTAAGATGGTCATCCTGCTCGACCGACAGGCCTCCAGGCAACGGCGAGGGCGGCGAGGTTGTCCAATCGAAGAGCTCCCGCCAGCTTCCCGTCTGCCGGCTGGGATCGGTCCAGAGGCTGTCCTGGGCGTATCCTCCCGGATTGATGCCTGCTGCGAGAAGACGGAGCTCTGCATCGCGAAACAGATCGCCCACGAGAAAAGGACCCGCAGTCAGGGCTAGGATCGCTGCCGCCGCCTGTGCGAAAGTGGAGCCGGGCGAATAGGGGCACTGCTGCCCCGCCAGCGGGCCAGCTGCGGACGCGATGATCATGGCATCGTGCGGCGAACTTAATAGGAAGGCAGCCGCCGCGGCCGCCTCCTGCGGCGTGAGGTTTCCGCCAGCGGCTTGTCTTTGGAAGGCTGGGGGTCCTTGGCCAGCCACTTCCAGCGCGTCCACTACGGCTTGGCGAACTGCGTCGAGATGGTGGGCTTGGCGCATGCCGGCTGAGAGCTTGGCCGCGTCCTGCCGGCTATCGGAGAAGACGACCAGCTTGCGGTTCTCCTCGCTGCCCGGAGGAGCGATGTCGCGCAGGAGCGAGTCTGCAAGAACTTGTGCGATCTTCTGGAAACCCGTCCGCTGACCTCGGATTGGTGAGCCCACGTTGCGGCCTGCCCAGTCCGCGTCGCAGCGCGGGCAGCGGGAGGGAAATGCTCCCGGTGTCGGCGGAGCTGCACCGCCAGCACGCTGCGGCCGGTGCTGGGAGGGAACGTAGTAGACATGCCCATTGCCGGTCACGCCCGCTGTCAAGATACCCGAAGCCGGATCCAGCCGTGCCCGCCGCCATTCCCGCGGGACGTTTCCCTGTCTCCATGCCGCCGACCGCGGGGTAAGCCCGGCGGAAGGCCAGAACACCGCGTAGTTGCTGTAGTCGCGCTCCGCGCCGGCGCGGTCCGGCACTTGCTCGAGATCGGGAAAGTCCGGTGTCAGCCGCCACTGGTTCGGATTGTTGGTGCCGCCGCGATATCCGCCCAGGAATACCTCGCCGCAGGGCTCGCAATAAAGGAGCTCAAGCATACGCGAACCGCATCCGCACCCGGAGGCCGGAACGTGATGGAGCGCTCCGACAGGTGGCGCGTCAGACCGAGGCGCGGTGTGTCCGCAGGCGGGATCGGCGCAGGCCCAGAGGCCTTGCACGTTCCTGAACATGATGTGGGCGCGAACCGGCAGTAATGGATCGCCGTTAGGGAGCTCGGCGCTGGCGAGTGCAGTCACCAAGCCCTCTGCCGCGGCCGCCGCTGTCTGCCGGGTCTCGGCAGGGAATAGCCGTGTGCCTACATCGGCGGTCTGTCTTGGTTCCAGTCTGCCAGAGCCATCGTCGGATCTACAGACCGATCGCAGAGCATCGGCCGCCTCGATGCGCGCGAGCGTGCGGCCAAGCCTTTCCCCGGCCTGGAGGTGGCCGTTCTGGCTGACCCCGATCGCGACTTCGAGCGCGCCGGCAGCTCCGTCGATCCCAATCGACGCGACTGCCGCAGGAAACGCGGCAAGCGCGGCCGCGTGTGGCGCGATGGATGATGCCGCCGTCGCTGATAGCGGCCGCCGTGAGCCGCCGATCACAGCGAATCGCGACCTGTCGCGGCCGAAGAATCCGTGTAGGTAGCCGCGCCCTGCGGCATCGTCAGAAAGAGAAGCGGATGACGCGATAATGCGGAGCTGATCGTGATTGGGATGAAGCCCGAGCCGATCGAGCAAGACCCGTAGAAGGTACGCGACCTCGGTTCCAGGGGTGCCGCGGTAAGTGTGCAGCTCGTCGATGACGAGATGGAACACGTTGCGCGCGTCGAGGCTGAGCCAGTCGCGGGTGGCATCGAAGATGGGTGCCTCGACACCTCTCATCAGCATGATGTTCAGCATGCTGTAGTTCGTGATCAGGATGTCAGGCGGGCTGTCTTGCATATCCCACCTCGACCACATCTCCGCCCCGTCCATGCTTTGGAAGAAACGGGCAGCTTTGGGTGATCCGGCGACGGCGAGTGCATCCCGCTCAAGCGATGCGAGCTCACGCCGCAGCTCCCCTTCTTTGCTCGCGGATGACGGATCGCCCGAGATTGGCGTGCGACCAGTGTAGCGGCCAAAATAGAAACGGTTGCCCCGGCGGTGACCGTCGAGCCAGCTTTTCGCATGGTCGCTGTCGAAGCCCAGGCGGAGGCGGACGAGCTGGTCCTCCGCCAGCGCGTTCAGAGGATACATGACCAATGCGCGCATCGCGGGCGGGCGCGTTGCAGGATTCTCGTGACCTCGCTGGGAGATCCGCGGGTGGTATCGCTGTCCTTGCGGGCCGTCGTGGTTCCACCAGTCGTGCTCGGCCGATGGGGTCCCGGGCGCTCCCCAGCCCGCGGATTCGGCAACAAGCGCGGTGGCGATCGGGAGGAGGAAGCATTCGGTCTTGCCAGAACCCGTACCGCTGGTGACGATGACATCCCTCTGCTTTCGCATCGACTCATCAAGCGCGTCGAATTGGTGCTGGAAGAGCTCGCGGTCGGCCCGGAAAAGGCCCTGTGACACGAAATCTGATATGTCGGTGATGAGTGCGGGCGGGAGGAGACCATCGAGAATCTCGGCCGCCGTGGAAGTGAAGTTGCGGCCGCTCATTGCGTATGGCGGTGCCGGCTCGATAAGCGGTCGGCGGTAGAGGCGCCCATCGGCATCGAGAAGCGCGCGGCGCTCGGCGACTAGGCTGTCATAGCGGAGGTCGAACGGGCTATCGAGGTAACGCAGATAGGTGTCGCGCATGCGCTCGAAAATCGAGACCGGGTTGGTCATCTACTTAGCTCCCTCTCCAATGTATCGCAGGGCGGCAGACACCGCCGCGGCAACCGGGGCGGTCACCCCAGTGTAAACAAGCTGTCGCTCGGCGACCGATGGCAGGGAGCCGGAGCAGATTGTCAGCGCGCGATCGATGAGGCCTGGCGGCCGAAGCGTGACAGGAAAGCTGGCGGTACCCTTGGACAGGTCGAGCCGCAAAGCTCGCTGGTGCCGGCCCAGGACCCAGAACTTCGCCACGGCGGGAGGCGCTTCGCGTGAGGTCCCGCCGTGCCTGAATATATGGCGGGTGCCGTAGTCGGAGCTAAATCGGAACAGGCCGCGGTGCGCGCTCCCGGCTTCTGCCGCTGTGGAGGCGGTCCACGCCATTTGTGATCGGGAGAAACGATACACCTTCCATCCCCCAATGGGCAGCGCCGTCTCTGGAAAGCTCGCAGGCGGAGGGGCGCGGAATGCCGCCAGCACCGCCAGCGGTGCGTTCCATTGCACGGGGATGCCGACTTCACGTGCCAAGCTGATCAGCTCTCCGGCAGATACCGCCTCGACGCGCACTAGATCGGGTGCCCCTCTCAGCGGAGTAGTGGACATCTTTCCCCCTGCTGCAGAAACCAGGCTCGCGAGGAGCGCGTCGCTGCGGGCGCCGCAGAGGATTGCGGTCGTCGGCATCGCGGGATCGCCCGCGGCAAGCGCGGGTGGTGTCATGCGCCATCCGCCTCCGGCCGCCGGGCCAAACTCGCAGTGTGCCAGGCTGCCGAACGCCCACATTGCCCGATAGTGCGCCGCAGGCCCGCCGCGCAGCGCGGGAAGCAGCTCTGCCGCTTTCCGCTTGAAAGTGCTATCGCTACCGGACGCAACCGCTGATGCCCAGAGAAGCAGATCGTTCATCGCGGCCGCCTTCGCTTTCTCTTGGCGACCGCCAGATATTGGTCCCACAGCCGCCGCTCCGCAGAACCATGCGCTCCAGCGCGTCCGACGGAGCACACGGTACGTGCCCACTGGATGATCGCAGCCGCCCCGGCATCGGCCGCCGCAGAGGGCGCTAGCGGCGCGCCGATCAGAGCAGGTTTTGAGTTTCGCATGCCTGCAGTGCGCGCCAGAAGCCATACCGGAGCGAATTCTGGCCGAGCGACGTAGATGCCTCCGACCGCCGGCCGGAAGCTGCAAATCTCGCCAGGCATCGCGCCGATGAGATGCGCGTAGGGATCCGTTTGGAAGTACTCCTTTCCGTTCGCCGAGGCGAGCGCGCCTGCCAGAGCTGTCTGGCCATCCCACGCGGGCCACCAATCCCAAGCCATGGTGCCCGGTTCGATCTCGTAGGCGGCGGTAATGCCGCCGTATTCAATTCGGTGACTGCCTAGGCGGTCCCAGCCCTCCGCGGTCCAGGTGCCATCGCCCTCGATCGACGCGGGACGGCCGTCGATACGCACGGATTCGCCAAACTCCAGGAGCCCCAGCAAACGGATTGAAGGCGGGTGTCCCTCCAGCCACGTTCCGCGAGCAAGCCGCAGTCCTCCCGGCAAATCGATCGAGACGGCGGGCAGCGGATCGAGTGCATGTAAGATCGCCAGGCCACCTTGGGGAGCTGAGGGCCGCGCAGGGCGGATCCCGCGCCAGCAGAGCCAGCCGGCCGGAACTCCCGGACCGTCGATCCTAGTGGGAGCGTTCCCACCTGTGGCCGCGATCTGAGCGAGTGCCACGCCCGCGAGCTCGTCCCTGCAGACGACCACGTTCTCGCGCCCGATCGCTACACGAGGCTGGCTGACGAATCCCGCGACGCTCGGATGCTCCCCGAATATGTGGATCTCGCGTGATGAGCGGTGCCACCGAACGGGGAGCCCAATGGCCTCGATTGACAGCCCTTCCGAGAGGACACGGGCACCATCCGCTAATGCAAGCGGCTCAAGGAGGCGGTCGTCGAGCGCGCCCAGCCAAGTCTCTTCTCCGCCTTCCAGTACCTCGACTTCTTCAGCCCCGGCCGGCTGCCGTAGCAGCGCGCTCAGTTCGATCCCCCAGTCTCCTGGGCCGAACAATAGCCGAAGGTCCGCTTCCAGATCCTGATACTCCCGCTCCGTGTCGCCAGAGGGAAGCCGGGGCTCACGCCTGATCCGCGACCGCTCGAGTCTTGGGCGGTATATCGGCGGCCGGATAGGCCCGGGCTCCGGGCCATATTTTCCCACGCCAGGCGCAGGGGCGGACCGCTCGGGCCCTGAGGACGTTGCATCGTCGACATCTGAGCCTATCTGCACACGCGGGGCCTCGATGGCATCAGATTCGAGATCGAATGTCATCACGGCCGGAATACCGTCGTCCGGTGGGGCAGACGGGGCCAACGCGGTGATGCCGATCCGCTCATTGGGCGGGGCATCGGCATCTAGAGTATCCCCGGCCGTTCCCATTCCGGTGATCGCGGTTCCCCCGGCATCTCCGAGTATCAGTTGGCTTAGGCCGCTCGGGGGGATGATGGTGTCGTCCTCATTGGCTCCATCGGGCCAATTGCACCGGGATGCCGGGTCGCTCGCTGGTTCTTGGCCCGGCTCATTGGCGCACCCGTCCAGGTAGGCATCGGCCGTGTCCGGAGAGGGGGACAGGATTTCAGGTGCGTCAATGGTAGGCGGAGCGGCCGAGTCGACGGCCACAAGCGCGCCGAGGCAAGCCTCCTCGTTTGCGATCTCGGCTGTAACAAGAGGCGGGGCCCTTTCGGCGCATGCGGCCCGTGCGATGCCTGCAGACTCGGCTGGGGGCGGATGGGCTTCAACTGCAGGCCAGGGGCCCTCCGGCTCCTGTGGCAACAGGGATGCCGCGGCCTCGGCGGCATCACGTCCTTGCCTCCCAGTCTCTGCTTCCGCTGCCTGAGCCAGCTCCTCACCGGGCGCGCTGTGAGGGGATTTGTTGGGGACGTGCTCTCGGGCGGCATTTATCGGCTTCGCGTCGGTGGAAACGATGCTGGCCGATGCCATGTCTCCCATATTGGAGTGCGCGGTGGCGGACACGCCAGCGATCTCGGCGACATTGCCCATGCCGTCCGGTTCGCCCCGTGCCATCCCCATTGCTGATGGCGGCTCGAGCGGACCTTCAGGCCTCGCTGCCGCCGACACTTCGACCTTGCGGGCCGGATCCGGCGCTAGCGGCACCGTTCTCCGGCCGCGAAAGATAGTTAGCGTGCGACGTAGCAGCGCTCCAGCGAAACGGCTGGCCGAACGGAAGAACTCCAGCACCCGTTAGCTCCATGCCTCGGCGGGGCAGGACAGCGCGAGCTGCAGGATGGCAGGTGCCGGGTGGAATCGTCGAAGTTTTGTTGCGGCATTTCCCTCTGGCATCCTCGACGTTCCGGCAGCCTTCCCCCAAACCCGAAGCACAACCTAACGCAAACCTCCCATCGCGCAAGACTACTTGGACATTACTTGCTGGGTAAGCAGCCAAGACGCCCGTGAATTCGGTCTTCAATCCGTTCACCAGTCTTGGTGGAGCAAGGCGATTGGGTCGCGCGCGAGGCGATAGTTCACGCCGCACTTTTTGCATCGCCAGACTGCCCTGAAGCTGTTTCTGGCTGGACCCGGAGTAGAACTTGTGCAGTCTCAGGATCGTGGCAGGGGGAAGGGCGAGGGAATTAATGTCTACAACGATGTGCGATCTGGCTAAGACGCTGCCGCTGCTGATCGGCCGTCTCCTAGACCGGGAGACGAAACTTAAGCGGGGGCGGTTCCGCGAGGAGACGATGACCGACATCTTCACCGGCGCACTTGCGGCATTCGCCGGACCCGAGCTTATCATCCAGTATCCCGATGAGGCCATGACAGGCGGTGACCTTGATCTGCGGTTCTGGCACGTAGCTACTGGGCACGAGCTCCAAGTGAGGATACAAGCCAAACGCCTCAGTGCCGCCCGCTACGCCAAGAAGGCGGTGAATATTCTGCATCGCTCCTATCATGAGTTGCTGCACAAGCCCCCGCGGGCGGTCAAGTTCCAGTTTGAGACCCTTCTCGAGGCCCCCGCGCCTTGGGTGCCGCTTTACATGTTTTACAATCATCAATCTGCGGCGGATGACGGCTACTTCGCTAGTGCCGTCCCGGCGGTGAGCGGGGTGAACCTGGCCTTTGCAGCCGATATCGCGCAGGAACTGGCGGCAAAGCTCAAGGCCGCGAAAGCCACTCCGAAGTCGGTGAAGCATCACAAGCGGCTGAGCCATCTCCGCAAGCACCTGTTCGGTCTGGAGGCAATACTCTGTCCGAGTGGCAACTGGGAGGGAGCTGGCGTGCCTTCGCCGGACCTAGTCTTCGCCTCCCTTGTCAATCGCTGGGAGATAGGACGGACGAAGGACGAGGAAAGTGCCTTGCGCATCCGGTCAGACCCATCGCGTGCCTCTTTTGACGGGGGCACTGGACAGCGCATTTCCGATGGGCCTTCCATAAGGGTGGATCATACGCTCAAACGTCCGGTAGTGACCTTCATCTCTGGCCGGACCGGCGACAGCCGCACCCCCGTCATCACCGACCGCTCCAAGGGATAGCAAGGAGAGCGGCTACTTGTTGGAGCTTCGTCCCGATGAAGAGGACGGATATCTCCCCAATTGATTGCCGAGAGAGACCCGCACGTCAGCACGCTGATGGCAATGGCAGAACCAATTGCTGAGCGGAGAAGGCGAGAATCTGACCAGCCTCTCCCCGGTGGTCTCACGCCTTCCACATGGTTGAGCGTAGTAAGGTCTGCATGTGTTCCGGCAGGTCGAGTTCGCCTCGCGCCTCGATCTCCAATAGGTATTCGGCCTTTGCCAGGCGATCACCTCCCCTGACCGCCGGGTAAGCACACAGCGCCAGCAGGGCCTTTTCCTCTGCTTGGCTCGCTCTGTCGCGGTCGAAGATGCTTCCCCCGATTTCGTAAACAGCCTTGCCAAATACGGCGTATGCTACCTTGTGCGTCTCTATCAGGTCGCGCAATTCGCTGGACGGCTCCAGTTCTTGCCGCATGGCCTCTGAGGTGATCGCCGTTGCTGTGACCGTCGAGGCGACTACAGCGCTGCCGGAGTGGAACAGCAATACGCGGCGGCTGATCTTGGACGTGGTGGCTACTCCTTTTCGATCAACGGCAGTGAATCTGGTGTCACAGGAAATTGTAACACGAGGGCTCGCGCATTCACGTCAGGATGGTGAACATTGTCGCCCTCGGTCGTGCCATTCGACCAGTACCTCGGCGGGTCTCATTGGCTTCGGTCGTAACCGGGCTTCCGGTTAGATACTCGACGAAGCCAAGGGTCCAGAACTGTCTCGCCCGACCCTAGCGTCTTATTTGTCATACTATCTCCGGCAGGAGGGTATCGGAGCGGTTCTGCCCCCTATAAAAATGGTTGCAAGAACTTACTTGCGATTTCCGAGTCTGATCGCTTGCGTGCCTCGTCTTCGTCATTCGGAGTTTGATGCGCTTGGCAGCAGGTTGCGTTGAGCAAGAGGTAGCTGGCGCACGAGTCTGACTGATGCAAAGAAGGTCGACGATTTGTGCCGCAATTTGGGGGGTCGATTTGCCGTTTCTGGTCATCGACAGCAGCATGCTGCAATCGCAGGAATTGCGATCCTATCTTCAGGGGAGCCCGCACAACTTCGCCGTGCTCGCCGACTATGCCTGGATCGAAATCTACAAGCAGCAAACGGTGGAAGCCATCAAACACGGCCTGTCCGTCGTAGGCGACTTCCCTGATCAGCTTGTCCTGCTGCGCGCCAACGGCGAGATAATCCAGCTAGACCCGATTGAGCCGGACTTGCGTGACCGTATGCAGTTCAAGGGAACAGCCGACAGCATTCGTGAGATGGCCGCTATATTCAGAAGCGCCACGGTCGACGATGCGGCCGTCTTGAAGCAAGTCCACGGTCACTGGAGTTTTGCGAACGGCCTGCTTCCCGAGCTGATTGAAGGTGCCGTCGAAATCGCGGCATCTCTGCCCGAAATGGAAGAGCAGATGTTCACCAAGGCCGAAATCCGCATCATCAGGACGAGCAGGCAGTATCCGGCCGCGATGATGGAAACCATTTACGGTGCCGCCATGCAGATATGGGAGACTCTCGCGCACACATACGGCCTGCCATGGCAGGACCTTGGAGACAATCGCATCGCTCGAACCTATCTCTTTCGATATGCGCTCGGGCTCGTCATTCATCTGCTTTGGTGGATCAGCAGCGGCAGCCAGCCCGTCAGGCGGATGGACAGGATGAGCAATGACATGATCGACCTGAGCTTCTGCGTCTATGCCTCTTACTTCGACGGCTTCATGACCGCCGATGAGAAAGCGCGTTGGATCCATGCAAACTTGGTCGCTGCCTTGGAAGCTATCGCGCACGGATGACGCTACCGAATCGAACTCGTGTAGGTGAGGCATCGTTCAGTCGCTGCCGCGTTCGCGCGCAGGCGGCGGCTAGTTCCGTGGCAGCTTGTGAATTTCAATCCGCACGGGCCCGCCGCGATCACAGCTGGTGCAAAAGAGCGCTCTTTCGACCGTGCTCAACAAGGCTCCTTTACCGTACCGCCTAATGAGGCCTGCCGCCTTGACCTGAGCGTGATGACCGCAGTTCTTGCACCACGCCCTGAGCGTGTGCCATTCCCGCAGATCCCCAAGCGAAACGTCCAGGCCTGCGTGGACGCTGCCGTCGACGATCGTCCGGGGCTCGACGGGTATGTCGCCTGGCGTCAGGAGCTTCTCCATCACATGGCGGCTGTTGTAGTGGATCAGGAGCATGCCGGGCCGACGCCGTATCGCCGCCTGCCAGGCGGCCTGGCTGATCGAAGAATCGGGAGAGCGGCTGATCGTCTCCACGAGCTCCTTTTCCTCGCGGTCCCAGACTTCGATCCGGAAATTGTCCTCTGCCGTCTTCGCCATGGCTTCGCCGATCGTCGTCTTTCAACGGGGTCCACATGTCCCTTTTCCGCTCTCCGAGATCGTAACGAATAAGGAACATTTTCCCGTCTGGTCAAGTGCCTCTTGACTCCTTTGTTCTGTTTTTGTTCACTGGCGGAAGCACAGTCACAGGAGGCGAAAATGCCGCTTCGATTGGTCATTGAAAGTGCGTCGCATGAAGAACTCGCTCGCGGGGTAGCCGCAGCAGAGGCCGTTTTCCAAAGCTCTGGGATTTCCTACGAGGATGCCGCAAGCGGCATGCTCGCGGTCGAGCTATGGGACATGAAGGGATTTCCCGAAGACGCGGAGCCGACTGAGGAACAGGATGCGGCGGCCAGCGTCTGGTTCGAGGCCGAGCGCGCCGCCTGCGAGGCATGCTGCGCTGGATGGTCGGAGGACAAGGTCGTTCGAGCTCACAGGGTTTTAGGGATCGGTCCCGTCGAACCGAAGGTGAAAACTGTCAATCTCGCGACTTGGCCCGACAGACAGCGGCGCTACCGGGAGATCGTTCAACGCCTTGAAACGGCCACCGGTCCCGACCGACAACTCGACATCGACGTTTGCTATGTCATGGGGTGGATCAACGAACCGGGCACGCCGGAAGAAGCCGTTGAATTGGGTCTACCTTATCTCACGGGCAGTTTGCCCGATGCAGCCGAGATTACCGAGAAATCCCTTCCCGGCTGGAAGATCGAGATCGACCAAGAACCCTGCGATGCCCGCATCATCCAGCCTGAGCGCGACGAAGACGACGATATGAGCGTTGCCGCGTGGCGCTGTCCGGATGGCTATATGCACATGGAGAAACCGCCGGCCAACACGGCGATCGCGCTCACGCTGGCGGCCATGCGCTTGCAGGCTGATAGCTTTCTGCCCCAGGCATGGTGAGACGAAGCCGCAGTATTCCGCCGCCGTCGACCATCGTTCGCCTTCCCGGTAGGCTCGATCCAGCACATGTGCTAGTCGTCGACTATGGCTGAGGGGTGCGACTCGCCCGAGTGGGCGGAACCAGACGACGATTCCGAATTCCAGACTGGCCACGATCCGTCTTCCCCTTGGTGGTCGGTTTCGTTGATCTTTCCTCGTCCATCGAAGCTGTCCGACGAGGAGATGCAGCTTCATTTCCGGGATCGCGACGGCCGCTGGAGCAAGCAGACCAAGGCCGCTGTTCTCAAAAATGGGGCGATCGGGCTGGACCTCAACGACAACTGGGCCTTGGTTGAGCCAAGTTGGCGCTGTCAGTCCTGTGGGCGCGCCAAGGCGGAGATTTTCCGACTGTCGAAGCGAGGCATTCTGCTAGCCAAGCTTGAGCTTCACCACGACCACATGCGCGACGAGGTTTGGCCGCAGGCCGAAAAGCTCTATGGGGCGGATTGGAGAGAAACCGCCGTTCCCGGAGCTACTAACGTTCTCGATCCCATAGAGGACATAGTTTCCCGCTTCCGCGAAGCAATGGTTTGTTCGGAGTGCAACACGGCCGACGGAAAGGTGAAGGCCCGGCACCGCTCCGAGATCGACCCACGGTTCACCTTCACAGTTCCCGAGATAGCAAGGTTCATCAGGCCCCGGCGTAACGCGGATCATGACATCGACTACGACACTGCGCTTACTCTCTGGCGCGAGCAGGAAAGGGGGCATCGGGCGCGTGTAGAGTTGCTCGACTCTCTCTTGGTGAAACTCGGCGATGGTCTCCTTGCCAGCGAACGCGCAGGCCAGGGCGGCCTTCGCCCGATGTGGATGAGCATGGATTCCGACGATCTCCTCAGGAAGGGCTTCATCGACGAAGTCCGAGATGACGAGCGATGGAGCCAGCTTACCGGCTACAGGCAGGAGTTCCTGGCGCGATCGACATCTAGGGATTCCGCCACTCTGTCGTTCGGCCGCGTGACATCGCGCGTGGAAATGCCGTCGGACGAGGAATTCGCCGCATACGCGGACCCCGTTTCCACGAAACGCTGGAACGCGATGCCGACGGAATGGACTTGTCCCGTCTGCGGGCGAAGCAAACGGGAATTGCTTCGCCGGAGTGGCAAAAACAAGTGGACGGGAGGCATACGCGAGCATCAGGAATACGTGGATGAGCGCGACCCCGAAAGGATTGCCGCCCGACGACGCCTATTTCCTGGATTTGCCAACAAAGCCTGGATATGCGGCTACGACACCGTGCACCTGTGTTCTGACTGCTCTGAGATCTCCCGCTCGGTGCGACAGCGCAACCGCAGTCTGGAATCCGCGTATCTTAAGCTGACGGATCTGCGAGACTGCATAAACAGCGCGTTGCCGCACCGGGTTCATGACCTAGACTTCGAAGAGGCCGAGCGGCGCCTACTAAGCAACGGGGCATACGCCTCGGCCTGGGAAGCGTGGTGTCGCTACGATTCCTTGCTAAGCACGGTCAGGCTGAAAATGAACTCCTGGCCTCGTGCCGAAGGATTGGCCGACCTGGCTGAGGACCTTCGGGTGTACCATCATATCGAGCCGCTTGAAGAGCGAGAGGCCCTGAGCCGATGGCTGGCTGACGAGGCGTTCAAGGCCCGCACACGAAAGCAGATGGTATCCGGGGCGAGTGCAAACTTATGACCCGATGCAACCAGGTCGCCCTGCCCGACGACATCTCCATCGATCACAACTACACGCTCGTTACGCGCTTTCTACGGGAGCGCGGCCTGAAATGCCGGACCAGGGCGGTGATTGCGGCTTGGGAAGACGTCAAGCAGGAGCAATGGAGATTGCATTGCTTCGCTGATCGCTATGCCGCGGCGGCCTTCCTTGATCACTTCGGGGGCATCGTGTTCGATCCCAAGCGAGACAGGGAGAACGGGCGCGCCCGTGGCATCTGGCATCGCAAGGGCACCTACGAGCGCATTCTGGAAATCGGACATCTCAGTGTGATGGAGGCTCTACGCAAGTGATCTTAGGACCGTTCGGGCCGCACCGTCTCCACCGACAGCGACCCGGCCGGCAGTGGTCGCAACAGTTCGCTTTCCGATTTCGATAGATCAAGCCACGTCGACCAGTTTTCGGGCTGAAGGACCACAACTTGTCGATTGTGGTAAGGCGCGACATCCGGCCCCGGATCGATCGTCAGCATGGTGAACGTGGGCGGCTTGTTGCCGACGGCCTCGCGCCAGAGGGCTGCGATCGCCAGGAACGGCGCGCCGTTTAGCGTGAAGCGGTGCTTCGCCTTCGGATATTTCGTGCCGGTGAATTCGAAAAACGCCGATGCCGGCACCAGGCAGCGCTTGCTGTTGGCGAACTGACGCCCTTCTGAGCGGAAATTGAACACCGGGCTGCCCTTTGGGCCGGTCGGCGGAAACCCGAATGTCATTGATGCCAGTTCAATCGCATCCCCAGCGGCGCGCATGATCGGTGCCGGATCGTTGATGCGAATATCGTCGGCCTGAGGAAGGTCGAGTTCGGTTTGATGTGCCGGAATCTTCAATGCCAGCGAGGCCATCATCCGGCAATATTCGGCCCAGGCGACGTGCTGCTCATAGTCATTGCACATACTGTCCCCTCATTCATCGAAACTCCCAAGATCTCGGTCGACGCGAGTGACACGCTCAGCGTCACGAAACGGCGGTATTTCCCAGGGGGCAAGCGGTGCCGGCTTGGGCAGCTTGCAGGTGACGAACGGAAGATCGAGCGAGACCCTCGAGGGCGCCTCGCCTGATCCATACCGCATTCGCGCCTCGCTGTCCGACTGGTATACGATCTCTTGGCGGAGGATCGTTCGCTCTCTGCGACGGCGCGACGACCAATCCAATGCCGATGCCTGCAAAGCTTGCTCTGACATGTCCGGCGATACCAGCAGCACCTCATGGGCAGCTTCCCACTGGAGGTCGTTCATCAGCAGAACCTGTGAGGCATTGTCGACTTCCACAAGACCTCCTACATCGGTCTCCACGGAGTAGGCTTTGCTGTCGAAACCGAAGATAGCCAGTTGTGGACCCAGTGGCAGGAATAACTGTAACCCCACATTGGCGTAGCCGGTGACGCTGATGTGCTGGCCTTCGTAAAGCTTATTGTGGAGGACGACGGGCGTGTCGGACGCAATGAACGGTGTATGGCTTTCGTTCCGGATGAGGATGAACGAGAGATCGGCGAGCAGTCTGGAGCCGACCGTCGTGTACCTCAACAGCTCGGAAACCGCGTTGCTCGGCCTGATCCGAACTCTGTCGAGCGCGGCGATGATCTCGCCATTCCCCTCGAGTTTGGCCCTGTGGCGGAGCATCGCCTTGGCGACTTTTTCTGAACCCTCATTGTGCTGTTCTGCTGCCCCTACCGTCCGGGCGTGCTGCATGCCGAGATAGAAAACAAGCCATTCATGACCTTGGCTCCCCGGTGTCGGCAGCCTGGCGTGATTGATCGCTTCAGCGAAGATCCTAGAAGCATGACCCTCCATGTAGCCAAGCGCCTGCTCAGCGCGCCGATCCTTTCCATAAAAATAGTTGCGGCAGGCCTGACCGCGTATCGGTGCATTGGGGATGAACTTGGCACGGTCAATGACATAGATGCCGATGCGGTTGTCGCCGACGCGCGCAAACAGACGCATGTACATCTGCGGCACGTAATGGTGGCTCTTATGTTCAGGCATCCAGACGTGGGATCAACGTTTGCCAACAGCAGACGTAAGGAGACAGTGCGGATCGTGTCAACCTGCCGCCGACAAGGTGTGTCGCTGGAGGGGGCGAAACCTGTCGCATTTCGCCTTTGGACAGGCAGAGGCGAACCCTCTCGCTTTATGCCCTTGTGGACCGATCCCCGGGACTCGCCTAGTTGTATAGGATCGGGTCCTTGGCCATGGTGGACCCCTCAACCGTGGCTGCGCCCGAAAAGAGTTCACGCTGGAAGCCCCTTAGGTTGAAGCGTCTATGGCGTGGTTTTCAGGACATCCTCGGCTTCGCGCTCTATGCCTTCGCCATGGTTCTTGTCGTCGCGTGGTGAAGATGTTCGACGCAAGAATGCGAGGGATAAGGATCGCCTTGGATGAAGGAAACGATGGCTTGCCAATGAGGAACTGGCTGGAATAGAGCGAAGACGCATCAGGCCAGAAATAAGAGAGCCGTCGGTATCGGACGCGGTGGTCTCGTTCAATGTTTCATGAGCGATCCCTCGCATGCTCGGCGGTTGTCGACGAGCGAGAAGCGGTCGTCGATCGCGGATGTGAGGAATTGTTGCTAGCGTCGTTTTTGTCTGCGGCGATTAGGCGGGTAGTCCGATCGACACCGCGACCTTTGCCGCCGCCCTTGAAGGGCGGCGGTTTGCCAACCTCGCCGGGTTCCGTTACCTCAACACCTGTTCTCTTTTTTGGGGGTGGAACTGGGTGGAAAGGATACGGTGTCAACTCGCGCAGGGTTCCGCTGCAGCCGATCTGCTTATCGATGTCCAAGAGAAATTGGAGTTGGCAAAACTAGATGGCTGGATGGTAGCTCCCGAATCCTTGACTCCAGAGGAATCCGCGGCCGTCGGCTACAACCTCGATCTGCTGCTCAAGCGGATTCTCAACCCGCGCCGACGTCCGATCGAAGAAACATTGAGCCAGATCGCTTCCGATCCGGGCAAATTCCAGCATTTGCACAGAGCGATGAACATAGGAACGGGCCAAGACATTCCTGCCGCCCCGGAACGTGCATATTTCGCCTATCAGTACGCCGCACTCGAGCCCCGCCTCTGGCGCCATCCCGTAAACGGGCTGCTGTACTCGGCCACGCAGGTTGCGATCCATGAGGTGCTGAGGAGACATGGCCATTCGAACGAGGAGACGATAACAGAACGGTTTATCGAGGCGCTGTTGAGCATACTGGCCTACAAGGTTGCCCCGGCAATGCGACAGTCGAAGCTCGCGTTTCCGGAAGGGTGCCATTTGCGCCTGAACATGGCTTCCATGCAGGGGCACCGAGACTATCTGGGCAGCGACCTGGCCATTGTGACGGGCGCGATCGTCCATGGTGTCCCGCGCTTGAGAGTCGTGCTTATGCAAGCCAAAAAAGAGAGGCGAAGAGGTTCCTCAGATATATCGAGGACCAATTTCAAGCAGTTGGACGAGCTCCTCGCGACGGGTATGGGCTACTACCTCTTCTATCCGCACTATTCCGGAACCGGCTTCCTGCCGCTCGTGCGCTCCGCCGAAAGCATATTTGCGCAGTCGAGGCATAGCGACCGCTCAGTAAAGACATGCCATTACGAAGGCGAAGTGGGGCTGGATATTGCGCTGTTCGTCAGCGTTGCCATGTCGTCTGCCACGACCGGGTAGCGTCGGGCCGACCCACCGAACCTGCACACCTAGTCGGTCACTGCTGATTTGCCGTGGTCCGCGCGATGCGCCTTATGCGGATACACTGCTCTTCAGGTCGTTATAGACCACTTTGGATGCGAAGCGCTTTGTGCGCAGTTGATCTGTTGGCTGAGAGGTGGTGGATGTCGCGTATGCGTCTTTGTTTTGACAGGGCATCCACCGCGCCCTCTCAAATGCGTTGTCACATCGACGAGCTAAACGCAACATGCGCGCTCTGCTTTTTATCGCCTAGGAGCTTCCCTGTGCGTGTCGGGACCGCGTGTGGGCTATACACCGCAATCCGCTCCGTGATTGCGGTGTCGGTACTGCTCGCGCTGTGCGGAGCGGCGCTTGAGGCAATGCGCGGAATGCTATGTCGGGTCCAAGGGTCTGGGCGTGCTTACCGGAAGGTGACAGCGGCACGAGCGCCAGGTAACCGGAAAAGCGGTTAAGAGTCGGGTCTGATAGCTGCCCGGCAATCGGTGCCAGGGACACCAGTCGCCTTGTAGACTTCGTCGGCCGTGATCACCCGAGAACTTGGTGTCGATGTCACGAGCAGGGGAGAGCGCGGCCTCCGGCCAAATGGCCGACTGCGGAATAGTTGGTTGCCGTGCGATCCGGAGCGTCAACGAGATTTCGTTTCCCTACCTTTCCCAAGGCGGAACGGGATCCATGTTACTGTCCTCCTCAAGGACGAGCAGAGGGTGGGTCAGGGGGCGCCGCTGGCCCCCAGCGATGGGGACCCATTGGACCGTCTCGTCGAAAGCCCACGCCTGATCGGGCGGATTCTCGGGCATGAAGTAGTGGCAGTAGGCGTATCGCAAGGGTTTGTTTCCGGCATCGAAGCGTTGCGCACTCGCCAGGATTTTTTCGTAGCGGGCTCTCTCGATATCGTCCCCCTCGATAGCCTCGAAGCCGACGTGAACGATGCTGTCGATATCGCTTGGAAGCTGGTCGTGCGCTTCGACCAGCTTCCGAAACACGTCGCGGGCCTTGGAATTCACAGAGGCATCCGAGGAGTTCTTCCAACGGAACAGGATCGCTAGGTCGCAGTGAGAGATGTATCTAGGTGACATCTCCCATTTGTACCGTATGACCTGATTGTAGTTCGCATGTCGGACGTACTTCCCAGCCAGCAGTTCATGCAGGCGCGTGCCGGCCGCGAGAACCTCATTGTGCTGCAGGACATCCTGTAGCGGATCCATGTCCAGTTCGCCTATCACCCCTTCGGACAGCTCGTCGCTCCAGAGAAGCGAGGGCCGCCCGTCGGCGCGCCACTTCCTCACCTTTTCCACGAAGTAGCCGTCGGGAACCTCTGTTGCTGGGACTCGGACATCGACGTTGCAGAAGGCGCTCACGCTCTCTGCGGCAAGCAACCGGGAGCAGTCGCGCCACAGTTCGCGCATTCGAGATCGTTCGCGATCGCCGTACTCGCTCGTCTCCATCCGCTTGCATTCGACTGCGTATTTCTTGTCGCCGAGCACGATGTCGAGATCCCAAGATCGCGCAATACCTCGCTGCTCTGGGCGAAATTCGACGCTCGCGCCGTGCCTGCGATAGGCGGCAGCCACGAGTAGCTCGAAGACGCAGCCGTTGGGTTGCCTTCTGTCCGCTCCCACCATGCGATGCACGCGTTCGTCGACGTTCTTGATGTTCCGGATCAGCGGCAGGTTGCGCCCGATGGCCGCGAACACCGGAACCACGCGCGAACCGAACATGGGCTCGTAATTCCAGATATGGTCAAGAAAAGCTTCTGCGAGAAAGAGATACCAGCCGAAGGTATCGCCATCGTCGAAGTAGCGTCCCCGGACGTTGGGGTCTGTCATGCCGAGCGTGCGCTGGTGCAGAAGGAAGAATGCCGCTGTCCGCCTCTGCTCCCAATCCTCCGGCGTGAGGAAGCCCTTGAACCAGTCCACGGCCATCCGCAGGTTAGGAAATTCCGGCCACTCCGGGCCCCGCTTCATAGGCGGTCCGAACACGCCGTCTGGAAGAGGCGGATAGTTACCGGGCTTAGCGCCGAGAATGTTCTCTTTCGAGAGAGCGGGCATAGCTCGTTCGGTAAGTCGCCCATCCTTTGCGGTCAACCTCTGACCTGGCATTGAACACCTGTCAACAATGCGATTGGGTGCAACGTTATGCGAACTCGCAACCATCGCCTCCCGTAAATACCTAGTTCAACTCCACCTCTACCCATGATCGCGCTGACCTCACCGGACTTCCGGTTAAAGCACTGCGGCGGTTTGGGGGGCTTTTGCCAAACGATATCCCGGTTATCCGATCTTTGTTCCCAACATGGTCAGGGCCTTGGTCCCGCTCCCAGTGACGTCTTCTTACTCGAAAGCGACAGGCCCAAAAAAACCCGTCGGCCGGAGCCGACGGCCTTCTTCCTCGAACTGGACCTGTTCCGGATGGCCCGTCGGAATATCCAGAACTCTCGCACCTCCGTCGGTTCGCGCTGTAACCGGGCGGCAACAATGCGGGAATCGTAGTGCGTGACGACCCTTCTCAACGGTTTACACGATCACGATGTGCGTGCGCCTTTCGCGGACGGGATGCGAACCAGTCAGCCAAAGGCCGCTGAATTCCAAATTCATCGCGGGAGTGGGAACCAAATTTGCGCATCGAAGTTTAGGCTGGCGGTGGTTACGGGGGGACTCCGGATGCTCCTTGCCTTGGACGATGCGGTCTCGTCGGCTGTTTTGGCCGGAAGAGGCGTGGCCGCGGAAATCTTCGGAGTAATCGATCTAACCGGCAAAATCGAAACCCGGATCGGTGCCATCAGTTTAGGACAAGCCATCCAGTTCGTCGCTAACGCTTCGGTGCTTGGATACGATGTTCGCGGCGCAATCGTCCTGTACGGCGAACAAGGGACACCAAGCCTGAGAGCCTGGGACTGCGAGCGCCTTTGGGCGCAATACGGTGGCGTTCTCCTCCAAGCATAGCTCGGAGGTCGATTTCCTCGAACTCAGCTCCAACTGACTCGATGTCCTAGAGACTTGAGGTCAGCTGGAAAGATGACTTCCTCGGATGTCGGCCGAGGGAATGGCGGTCGGCATGGTAGTGTCGGAAGAATCAGATAAGGGCAGAACAGGATGGAGTCCGGTACCTTGAACACCGAAAATTCGATGTTACCAAAGCTTCCTGTACCTCTTTCCAGCGACAAGCATATTTCGGGCGAACTTGCCGCTAAGCTCCATCCAGATCAAGCTTGGTTGGCTCAACGCAGATTTCGTCGTTGCCGATACGATGCTCTTCCCAATTGGTATTCGATGCTGACCCTGGAAGACGAAACCGGAAGTTGGTACCTCGTTTTTGATGCAGGCGGCGACCCGATACCCGGCGTATATTCAACTCGCCAGAGGATGCAAGGAATGCGGCAGAGGAACACTGGGAAAGCCGCAGGCCTCCGCTTCCTCCGCGGTAGGTCTCGCGGAGCCATTGCATGCTTCGAAGGACCGACGTTCCCCTTCGGTCAATTTGATCAAACCGATCCTGACCCATTCGACGTTGGTCGAATGGTCCCATTTCATGAGAGAGCGGCGGCCATGCTTCGCCTCGTAGTTGAAAGCGCTGCTGGCCCTTTCAGCCAATCCCAAGTAGGTCGCTCTGATTTCGTAATCAGGCGACTCCGTTAGTCTTTGTCCATATCGTGCCATGAAGCGTGCTAGCACGGTGTAAGAGCCACGATCCTCAGCATGCAGCATCGCTCTCAGTGCGGTCCCATCATCGTTCTCCGTGGTCCTGCCCCACGACGCCTTGGTGACCATTGTCATATTCCGCTCGCTTGGGTTCAATTCCGTCGGCATCAGTCGCTCTCCATCCGCTCTCCAAGCAGGTTGGATGGATCCCCTGCTGGCCACAATAAGGCAGTCGCAGTCCGATCGAGACAACCGCCCCGCATTGGTGGAAGAGACTGAGGTGCCCCGCCTACCAATCAGAACGCGGCACTCTCGATTCTTCCGTCCAGGTGCTACTGTGCATGCGGGGGCGGCTACGGCGTTATGAGTTACGTGCCGCCCTCGCACTCCCGTGTCGGTGTCGCCTAAGCTCGACCCTTCGCCGATCCAATAGTCGTTAGGCTGCCATCTGGATAAGACGTGGCTCAGATGTGGGATTTTACGTCCAAAAATTGCCGGATGCGAAGCACTTTGCGCAACTGATTCGTTGGCGGAGAGGTGGTGGATGTCGCGTATGCGTCTTTGTTTTGACAGGGCGTCCACCGCGCCCTCTCAAAAGCGTTTGGCACGTCGACTAGATAAACGCAACAAGCGCGCTTTGCTTTTAATCACCTGCGCAGGACCAGTACGGTATGGCAGTTCAGACATATCAAGCTCAGAAAGCCCGGGTCCGGGGGGCTCCTGATGAGGAATCCGCGGCCGTCGGCTACAACCTCGACCTGCTGCTCAAGCGGATTCTCAACCCGAGCCAGCGCCCGATCGAAGAAACATTGAGGCAGATCGCTTCCGATCACTGAGACGTTCTTGTCATTCAGCGGCATCGACAGCTTTCCGGCGCTCTCGCTGCAGCCAATTCTCTGCATTCCGACGATCTTCTTCCGTGGCATCGATGTCCAGACGAAGCCTTACGACCAGGTCCTCTCTCGCTTGTTCGAGAGACTCGAAGTCGTCGTCGTCGCGGTCAAAGGTAGACCACCCCCAGCGGAACACCGCGATTCCTTTATGCTGCGCGGCGTATCTAGCGATCTCGCCGGTCTCGGGCCCGAGCGTGACGGTTTCCACGAGCTCGCCGTACTCTACGGGAAGCGAGTCGGGGAGCTTCGGCTGTTCGGCAAAGGCCATCTCTGACGTGCGGTCGCTCACCGTATGCCGCTTGATCTCGACCTTAAGTTCATGTTCCGCAGCCGATGCTGCGTTGCTGTCTTGAAGTTCCATTTTGCCATCCATTTCGATGCTGCGTTTCCGATTCGCGGCAGCGATTTCTCACCTTTAGCCGCGTCCAGGAAAGGCTGACGTCGATCAGCGACATGCGCAATCTCAGACTGCCGATTCGCGCCTCGGACTTACCGGCGTGGTTGCTGAAGAGTGACCCGAGCAAGCGCGGCCGCTAACCGGAAAAAAGGTTATTCATCAGCTCGATAGCGCCACGTTCGTCGGGTGCTGGGCTCTCTTTGCATGCATCCGGTGCGCCGCAGAGGATGTCATTCTGTTGGCCCCAGCTGCGTGCCTGGCGTGCATGCCTCACCCTCTCGATTTCCATACCCAATTCGACAAAGCCGAACGGATTCTGGTCGCCGAGAGGTCGCCGCCGAGGTCAACTTCGAGATGATGGTTGGCTCCCGACACCGAAGACTCAAACGCAATGGCGGAGCCTTGAGGTTTCACCTCTAACGAAGCCCCGACAGGTCTCTGTCGATGTCAGCTGCACGCCTCCCTTCGTCCGAAAACATCCGATTTGAAGAGCTGAATCATGTCGACCTGATTGCGGTCAGGCAACAGGTTCCGCCAAGCTTGTGAAGTGGTCGAAGAACGACAGGCGTGAGTGGCCCTCAATGTCCGCGAGCGTCGTCCCGCCGGCGCTAGTGACAGTCACTGAGACTCGCATCTCGCTAGTCTTAATGCGGACAGGCCCCTCGTCCCCAAACGTATCCGTCAGGAGCGCGTCCAGGTTGTTCGCCGCGTCTTCGTCCTCGCACGCGATGAGAAACTCCATCTCGTACGGGCCTTCTTCGTCGTCGGGTTCCCATCTCACCCAGATCGCGTGCACCCCTTCATGAACCGGCCCCTCGCCGAACTTCGCCCTCAGGTGCTTCTCGAGCGGTGCCAAGACCGGATCCTTCATCAGCGTAACGAGGCGGTCCGGAAGTGCCACCCTCGTGAAATGACGCCCCATCCAGGAAGCGATCCGCCTTCCTGCTTCGGCGCTGCCAATCGCGATATCCGGTTCGAACTGGAGCAGCACATGCCGGCGGACGAAGAACCTCGAATAAACGTCGATCGCCAGGCAATCAGCATCGCCACAGGCAATCGGAATCAGGAGGCTGCGATAGTTCTTTCCGACGGCCTCGGGACCACGTTGCTGTTTCGCAAAAGGTTTGTTACCCGGAACGGCGACCGCAATCTCAACGACAGGATCCTTGTCCCAAGTCTGGGACACAACGGTGCAGGATTGGGATACGACGACTAGGACGGCATCCTCGGCGTAGCCCGCGGGAAGGGGAATAAGATCGTTCGGCCGAAAGACCGAACCCTGCCGCCATCCCGCGGCCAAAAGGCGTTCTGCCTCCGCGACACCCAGTTCCTGCACTGAAAACCCCAAGAAGCCCAAATTCGCTTCAAGGAGAACAGATTCAGCCTATGTCGACAACCAAGGATTCGCTAATCGCCGGGTTATCACGCGAAACCTTGGCCGGACCGTCCTTGGAAGTCTCGAGCTTGGCGTATCGGCTGATCGTCACAGCCATGTCCGCCAGCTTTTCGCGGACGGAATCGAAGTCGACCTTCGATGCCGTCAGGAGATCACGCAGTGATAGCCCGTCTCCGCCCTTGGACTTCCAAACTCGGTGCAGCACCTTGTAGTTGCCGCCGAACGGCCCTTGGAGAAGTTCGTGGAGAGCCGCCACGCGGTCTTCATGTTCCTGGCGCGGGGTCGCCGTGCCATCCAGCCATGAATAGACAGTCTTCCGTTCGACCTGAGCCAACTCGGCGATCACCGCGACTGGCAGGCCGTTGTCCCGGAACTCCGATACCCGTTCCTGCACGGTCAGGGCGCGCACCTGCGATGGTTGTGCCCATGGCGAAGCGGCCAAAGTGGTCGGCGCTGGAATTCGGAGCGCGGACGGAAAGGCGAGATTGCCTGCGAACGCGATGCCGGCAGCCGTCGCGGTTGCGAGAGCAGCCCTGCTTCTGATTGCGTATGCCATCACTTCTCTCCGTTCCAAACCGCCTTAGCGTGGTCGCTTGCCGTAGCAAGAAATATGTCGCTGATAGCTTGCCGCAAGCCGACCATGCTCTCCAGCACATCGATTTCACCGATCCGCACTGGAGGCCGGAAGTCGGATCCGTGGTCAGTGTCGATCACGAAGAAGTCGCTCTCGACCTTCTTGTCTGCCCAGCCGTTGGCCATCGTCAGTGGCGTGACCAGTTCGGCCGGGAAGACCGAGGGCGGGTTCCTGAGCAGCTGGAAGCGCAGGTTGCCGCGACTGGTTTTGTAGCTGCAAGCATGAATGCCTTCCACAACCTGGAGGCCATCGACCCCGCAGATTTTTGACGGCAGCAATCCGGCCTGCACCAAGTAGTCTTCCGCGGCCTCGCCCTCCGCCGGGACGACGAGGTCGAGATATCGAAGACCCAAGCCCTCAACGACCTTTACCCCGACGCGCTCCGGCTTCATCGCAAGGCCGACGGTATGGACAAACTTGCCCAGAAAGTCCTTGTGGTCCGTGTACTGCACCGTGTGAAGCCCAACGAAGTTCGCACCAAGGATGACCGCCCACTGCTGATCCAGACTAGAGAACTGCCACATTGGCGCCTTCTCTTCCGTGACCTGCATTCCGTTCTGGCCGATCTCCAGTCGATAGTTCATGGCCTCGAACGACTTGGACAGCGGATACTCGGCCTCAAGGAGGGCCTGCATCTCGCTGGCAAAGCGCCCGAAGTCCGAGACGAGCGGGAAGCGCAGGACGGCCAGCACGTACTCGACGGGCGCGTGCCTGAAGCGAACCATCTTCCTCTCCCCGGGGTTGGTGTCACCACTACACACAAAAGTAAACACTCGCAAGGGACATCAGGCCAGCGAAAAATGAAGTCGGCGTTAACCGCCCAGCCGATGCTCATCGCACACTCTCGACAGTCGTCACGGAAGCTGGATTCGGCTCGAGGGCCAAAGACGGCATTCGTCGAATAGCTTTCTGCCTCGCGGCACGCGAGTTCGGCATGATCGCCGGTCACCAAAAAAGCCTAATGCGATGCCCCCTTCAGCGGCGATATCAAAGGCTGCCAGTTGGGTGCAACACGGACACCCATCCGGGATGGGCGAGGTCCCGCTTTCACCGATATCCGCACGATGAGCCGAAGGGGTGACGGCGCTTTCTCAGGCGTCCAATGCCATCTATAACCACCGTGCATGCGGGGGGCGGCTACAGCGTTATTGAGTTACGCGCCGCCCCCCGCACACGCAGGTCGGTGTCGCCTAGGGGAGATGGTGCCTGGATGGAATCCGTTGGTCTGCGTGGGTTTGAGGGGAGTCAGAGGCATGAGAGATGGGCGACAGAATCGCGTAGGGGAGACAAGGTTTCGACACAAAAGCGATGCGCACCATCATCCGCCTGCGCAAGAAGGACCAGGCCGAGCGCCAGGAGGAGGATGCCATCCTCGATCTGTACATGGCCGCGCTCGGCATGGTGTAAGGAGACCGTTTGGAAACTCTACTCCGGCGGCTACCTGATGGTGTTTTCCGCGCTTCCGTTGCTCACGGACCCAAGTGTCCGCTGCGCTACGGTTCTCGAAACCACCACCATATGACTCGCCGGAGCGAATTTCGAAACGGTCTCGGCCAGGATGTGCGGGACACCCGGCCATGAGTGAGTTCGACTTCGGTGGCCGACGGGCCTCGGAGTTCCGCTATCGCGGCTTCTGGACGCTGTTCGCCGAGCGTCACCCGGAAGAGAGAGCCCGGCTGGCGCGGCGCGGGCCCTGGTTCTGGCAGCGCGGGCTGCCCGACTTCGCCTTGGTCCTTTCCATGTATGTCGCGCCGGCGCAAAACCATGTCGGCGTGTTCTTCGGCCGCAACGAGAAATTCGGCGCCACGCAAAGCTGGTCGCGGCTGAAGCCGTTTCAGCCAGCGATCGAAGGCCGGCTGAGGCTCAGGCCGGAGCAGAGTTGCGAGGGCCTCGGCATCAACTCGATGTGGCGGGTCAACTGCTTTGCCGAGGACAACTGGCCTGCGATGGCCGACTGGCTGGTTACGGAATGCTCGCGCGTCGAGCGCGCCGTCGTCGAGGTGCTGGGAGACGACGGGCGGCCGCAAATCTGACGACTCCGGTCGTGCCTTGCTGCCCGGCTTCAGTTTGACCGCTCATCATGGCCAATTTCGTCCAGCTCCTGCTGCAGAGCCAGTCGATCGAGCGATCCTATCGGCAGGTTTACGAACAGTGCGATGCGGTTGCTCATCATGCGAAAGGCCTCGGCGAAAGCAAAATGCCGCTCGGCTTCGGTGCCTTCGGCCTTGGCCGGATCCGGTACCGCCCAAAGTGCCGTCATCGGATGGCCGGGCCACACCGGACAGCTTTCATTGGCCGTGCTGTCGCAGACGGTGAAGACGAAGTTCATTTCCGGTGCACCGGGTTTGGAAAACTCGTCCCAACTTTTCGACCTGGCGAAGGACGTGTCGTAGTTCAGGCTCTCCAGCAGCTGCAGCGCATGGGGGTTGACGGTTCCCTTCGGCCGCGAGCCGGCGGAATAGGCCTTGAAGCGGCCGGCACCGAGACGATTGAGAATGGCCTCGCCCATGATCGACCGGGCCGAGTTGGCGTTGCAGAGAAAGAGGACATTGTAGACATGGTCGCCCATTGCGAACTCCTCCGTGTTTGCGCTGCAAATGACAGAATATGATGAGTGTCACAGTTCTGTGATCGTACACGCTTTGACGGCAGATTTCTGCATTGTCAGCGCCGAATTTCGTGGCGTCCTGCCGTCGATACGCGGCCGAAACCTTCGGCGTTGCACTCAAGCGAGGCTCGATTGATGAACGACTTTGATCCATCGGGCGCGGTGCCCAGGGGAATCGGCGACAAAACCGGTTTCTTCCGTTCGCGCTGGCGCGGCACCGTGCCGCTCGACCGCTTGTTCTGGCGCGACATGGTCTTCGTAGCCACCACTATCAGCATCGTCTCATCGGTGGCGGCACTTGTCCTGCTCAGCCTGAAGCTGCCGCTTGTCCTGGTGCTGGCGGTGCATTTCGCGCCGGTGCCTTACAACATCTTCCTGACATGGGCCGTGTGGCGGACGGCCGAGAAAGTTGGCGGCGCCAAGGCTTCGCTCGTCATGCTGGGGTCGGCGCTCTGGCTGATCGCGACAGTCGTCGTCTGACGCGGGCTGCCTGCCTATGAAAAAGGGCGGCCGGAGCCGCCCTTCGCAGGAAATGTCGACCGGGCCCTGTTCAGGCCGCCGGCTCGAATTTCAAGGCCACGCCGTTGATGCAGTAGCGCAGGCCGGTCGGCGGCGGGCCATCCTCGAAGACATGGCCGAGATGGCTGCCGCAACGGGCGCAGTGGCATTCGGTGCGGACCATTCCGTAGCTGCGGTCGACCGTGGTCTCCACCGAGCCCGGGACCGGGTCGTTGAAGCTCGGCCAGCCCGTGCCGCTCTCGAACTTCAACTTGGATTCAAACAGCGGCTGGTCGCAACCGACGCAGGAAAAGGTGCCGGCGCGCTTCTCGTAGAGCAGGGCGCAGCTTCCCGGCCGCTCGGTGCCATGGCCGCGCATGACGGCATATTGCTCCGGCGTCAGCCGGGCGCGCCATTCGGCATCGGTGCGGGTGACGGGGTAGGTGTGGGTGTCCATTTGATCTCCTCAGCCTTGGCGGCTCGTTATTGGTTGCAGCCTCATATTCGCGTCAACATAGGCATTTGTTACACGCCTGCCCAGCACCGATGTGTCCCGAGGGCTCAGTGCTTCCTTGAAAGCTGCTTGGTTGCGGCCTCAAGCCCGGCGAGCGTCAGCGGGAACATGCGGCCGCCGAAGATATCGCGGATCATGGCGATGGAATGGGTATAGTCCCAGTTCTTTTCGCTCTCCGGATTGAGCCAAACCGCGTTCGGCCATTGCCGCAGAAGGCGGCCGAGCCAGACGGTGCCGGCCTCCGGATTCCAGTGCTCCACCGAACCGCCGGGGTGCGCGATCTCGTAGGGGCTCATCGAGGCATCGCCGACGACGATCACCTTATAGTCCGGCCCGTATTTGTGGATGAGATCGAAGGTCGGAACCGTCTCGGCATGGCGGCGTCGGTTGTCCTTCCACACGCCCTCATAGAGGCAATTGTGGAAGTAGAAATATTCAAGTTGGCGGAACTCGGCGCGGGCGGCCGAAAACAGCTCTTCGACGCTCTTGATATGGTCATCCATCGAGCCGCCGACATCGAAGAACATCAGAAGCTTCACCGCATTGCGGCGCTCGGGCCGCGTCCGCACGTCGAGATAGCCGTGCTCGGCCGTGGCATGGATGGTGCCGGGCAGGTCGAATTCTTCCTCAGCACCCTCGCGCACCCAGCGGCGCAGCCGCTTCAAGGCGATCTTGATGTTGCGGGTGCCGAGCTCGACCGCATCGTCGAAATTCCGGAACTCGCGCTTGTCCCACACCTTCACGGCACGCCTGTGGCGGCTTTCATGCTGGCCGATGCGCACGCCTTCGGGGTTGTAGCCATAGGCGCCGAACGGCGAGGTGCCGCCGGTGCCGATCCATTTCGAGCCGCCCTGATGACGCCCCTTCTGTTCCTCGAGCCGCTGCTTCAGCGTCTCCATCAGCTTGTCGAAACCGCCAAGTGCTGCGACCAGCTTTTTCTCTTCCTCGGTCAGGTGCTTTTCAGTTAGGCGGCGCAGCCATTCCTCGGGAATGTCGGCGACATCGACGGCATCCGGGCCGCCCAAGGCCTCGACGCCCTTGAAGATATGCGCAAACACCTGGTCGAAGCGGTCGATGTGGCGCTCATCCTTCACCAGCGCGGTGCGGGCGAGGTAGTAAAAACCCTCGACATCGTAGTCGACCAGCCCGGCTTCAAGCCCCTCTAGCAACGACAGATATTCCCGCAGCGAAACGGGAACACGTGCGGCTTTCAGCTCGAGGAAGAAGGGGATGAACATAACCTATCCAACAAAGAGGAAAGTAGGCAGGACGCGAAACCATCGTCTGGCGGGCAATATGGGGAAGTCGATAAGGTCCTGGCGACCGAGCAGCAGGAGTTCCCGCAGGAAGCCGCCTCTCTCCTCCCGGTGGTTGCGATAGGCAGCCGCCAGATCGTTCAGTTTAGCAGGCGTTTGCACCACCTCATCAGCTATGTTGTCACCGATTGCCCCCGCAACGGTGGAAACCGAGTTGGTCAGTTCGCTAAAATGTTCTGGGCTGCAAAGAATCCGTTCGGTGTGCCCGAGTTCGTGCAGTTCGTAGTTCAACTGCCGACAGAGACCATCCAGATGAGCATACTGATAGCGTGGATGAGCTGGGTTCAACAGGAATGCAACCTCCCTGCAATCAACGTCATGCGACAGATTGCCGAAGCTATACACCCAAGCCTCGGGATTGGCAGGTTCCCGTTGCCGCCACTCCTGCCAGAGAGGTCCAATCAGGCGCCGAAACGCTTGTTCGGGCAATTGCCAGTTGTCCGGTGCAGGCCAACTATGCCAACAGCCTTCAATTGCAGCGATAAGATGCCGGACGACGGACAGTCGAATCTCGAATGGATCAGATACTATCTGTTCAATAAAGGCATCAAGTTGCGCGAAGGACTGCTTTCTTAGCCCACGCTCCCGCAACTCGAGATATCCGATATAGCTGGCATAGAGCGGCTGGAACTCGCTTTCCTGCAAGACCGCGCTTATGTGTTTCAGAGCCTCAAACCGGTCAGCGTTCCAGATCAGCCTTGCGCGCTCTGCCGGCGATTTCATCAGAGTAGATCATACTCGATGAAGCCGGTGCGGCGCGCGACACGGTCGTAGAGCTTGCGCGCGGTGGCGTTGGTCTCGTGCGTCATCCAGTAGACGTTCTTGACACCAATCTTGCCGGCCTCCTGCTTCACGGCTTCGATCAGGGCCGCACCTATGCCCTTGCCGCGCACATCCGGGTCGGCGAACAGATCCTGCAGATAGCAGTTGTTTTTCTCCGACCAGCCGGAGCGGTGGTAGAGATAGTGGGTGAGGCCGACGGCTTTGCCGTCGAGCGTGGCGATAAAACCCTTCGGCTCGAATTCGCCTTCCGTAAACAGCCGTTTCCAGGTGAGGGCGTAAACTTCTTCCGGCAGCTTCGTCTCGTAGAAGGTCAGATAGTCGGTCCACAGGCGGCGCCAGTCGGCGTGGTCGGATTGCGCGAGCGGCCGGACGATGATTTCGGACATTTCTGGTTCCCTTCGATGCTTCGGCCCGAAGCTGCGTCCATGGCCGGTTGCCGGCAACGGTCCACAGCGTGGGAAAGCGCTGTTGCTGGCAGCCTAGCCCTGCCGTCTCGCCATGAAGGCAAGGCGCTCGAACAGATGCACGTCCTGCTCGTTCTTGAGCAGCGCGCCGTGCAGTTTCGGCAGGGCGCTCTTCGGGTCGGCGCGCAGATCCTCAGGCGCGATGTCGTCGGCGACCAGCAGCCTTATCCAGTCGAGCGCCTCGGATGTCGACGGCTTCTTCTTCAGCCCCGGCACCTCACGGATTTCGTAGAACTGGGTCAACGCCGCCCGCACCAGGTTCTGCTTGATGCCGGGATAGTGCACGTCGACGATTTTGTGCAGCGTGTCGACGTCGGGAAAGCGGATGTAGTGGAAGAAGCAGCGGCGCAGAAAGGCGTCCGGCAGTTCCTTCTCGTTGTTGGAGGTGATGATGACGATCGGCCTGACGGCGGCGCGGATGGTCTCGCCGGTCTCGTAGACGAAGAACTCCATCCGATCGAGTTCCTGCAACAGGTCGTTGGGGAACTCGATATCGGCCTTGTCGATCTCGTCGATCAGAAGCACGATCTTCTTGCCGGCGGCAAAAGCCTCCCAAAGCTTGCCGCGCTTGATATAGTTCTTGATGTCGTTGAACCTGCTATCGCCGAGCTGGCTGTCGCGCAGGCGTGAGACCGCGTCATATTCGTAGAGGCCTTGCTGCGCCCGCGTCGTCGATTTGACGTGCCATTCGATGAGCTCCAGACCAAGTGCCGCCGCCACCTGGCGGGCGAGTTCCGTCTTGCCGGTGCCGGGCTCGCCTTTGACCAGCAAGGGCCGCTCCAGCGCGATCGCCGCGTTGACTGCCAGCATCAGGTCCTTGTCGGCGACATAGGCCGCCGTGCCTTCGAAACGCATCTTTGCTCCTCGGTTCGTTCCGGGCGACCGTAAGGATGCGGCCCTGCCGGCGCAAGAGTGGGCAGGTGATGGCGAGCCGTGAGAACCGCAGGGAAAGAATGCCAACTCTCTGGTGCTCAGGGCACCATCGGCCTATATTGGACGAGACGGTCTGCGCTTCCCGGCAGGAGACACTTTTCCCCGGGGCCTTAACGATCCTTAGGGAGCTGTCCCTGGGAAGACCCGTGGGTTTTCTCACACGGCGCCCACCTACTTTGTAGGCACCCGGGATCGACCTCTCCACCGGTTGTGTGGATCGTCACCTGCCGAAAAAGGCTATATTGGGCGGATTTTGTCGTCACGCCGCTTTGTGCGGGCTCACGAATGAAAAAGTTCGCTCCGCTGTTTGTCGTTTACGCATGATCTTTTTCACCGAACCGCTGACACTTCGGTGGATCATGCGGTAGAAAACGTCGCTCCTAAAACTCCATCCAAATCTGACCTTTTCTACCGTGGTTACATGACATCCTTAAAAGACCTGAAAAAACAGCTGCGCAAGGAAGCACTTGGACGCCGCGATGCGCTTGATGAATTCTGGCGGGTGGAAGTCGCGCTGGAAATGGCTGAGACGGCGCGCGACCAGATTGCCTTCGAGCCCGGCCAGGTTGTTTCCGGCTTCTGGCCGATGCGCTCGGAGGTTGACGTGCGGCCGCTGATGTTCGCCATGCGCGAGAAAGGCGCGAGGCTTTGCCTGCCTGCCATTCTCGACAAGACCACCATCGTCTTTCGCGAACTGGTGCGCGGCGCGCCGATGGTCGAGATGGGCTTTGGCACGGTCGGCCCGCACGAAGAGGCCGAGGTGCTCGACCCCTCGGTGATGCTGGTGCCGCTCGCCGCTTTCGACAAGCGTGGCCATCGCATCGGCTACGGCGCCGGCTATTATGACCGTGCCATCGCCAGGCTGGTCGACAAGGGAAAGCCGCCGCGGCTGATCGGAATTGCCTTCGACTGCCAGGAGGTCGCGCTGGTGCCCGACGAAGACCATGATGTCATCATCCCGGAAATACTCACCGAGAGCGGGTTGCGCCGCTTCACGCCAGAATTGTAGATAGTTCTTTGGAACGCATGATCTTTGCCGAAAAGTCATGCAACTTTTCGGGATCAAGCGCAGATGAGACTTCTCTTTCTCGGCGACATGGTCGGCAAGACGGGCCGCACGGCGGTATGGGAACAACTGCCCGGCCTGATCTCCGACTTCAAGCTCGATTTCGTCATCGTCAATGGCGAGAACGCCGCTGGCGGTTTCGGCATCACCGAAGAGATCTTTCGCGAGACCATCGCGGCCGGCGCCGATGTCGTGACCACCGGCAACCATGTTTGGGACCAGCGCGACGCACTCGCCTTCGCGCCGCGTGAAGAGCGCTTCCTGCGGCCGTCCAATTTTCCCAAGGGCACGCCCGGACGCGGCTCCGGCGTTTACATCGCCAGAAGCGGCGCGCGCGTGCTGGTCGCCAACATCATGGGCCGGGTATTCATGCATCCCGAACTCGACGATCCGTTCCAGGCTGGCGAGCGCGAGCTTGCCGCCTGTCCGCTCGGCGAACAGGCGGATGCGGTGGTCATCGACTTCCACGCCGAGGCGACCTCGGAAAAGATGTGCTTCGCGCATTTTGTAGACGGCCGCGCCAGCCTCGTCGTCGGCACCCACACGCACCAGCCGACCGGCGATCACCAGATCCTGAACGGCGGCACCGGCTACATCTCCGATGCCGGCATGTGCGGCGACTACGATTCCTCGCTTGGCATGGACAAGGAGGAGCCGCTCAACCGGTTCCTGTCGAAAGTGCCGAAAGGGCGTTTCGAGGCAGCGACCGGACCGGCGACATTGTGTGGTGTCGGCGTCGATATTTCCGACCGCACGGGGCTGACCGAGCGGATCGCGCCGTTTCGTCGCGGGCCGCGGCTCGAAGAAACGGCTCCGTCCTTCTGGTCATGACATTGATATGCTGGAGTATAGTACCTAACTGGCGACGAAACTGCTCTAGATCGTAGGGGACGACCTCCATGCAGCTCGTTGAATTCCTGGCGCCGCATTTTCAATTCGTTTCTGATCCAACCGCCTGGGTCGCGTTATTGACGCTCGTGGTGCTTGAGATTGTACTCGGCATCGACAATCTGATTTTCATCTCGATCCTGACCAACAAGCTGCCCGAGGGGCAGAGGGCCCGTGCCCGCCGGCTCGGCATCTCGGCGGCGCTGATCATGCGGCTGGTGCTGCTCGCAACCATCTCGATCATCGTCCAACTGACGACGCCGGTGTTCACGGCGTTAGGCCATGGTTTCTCCTGGCGCGACCTGATCCTGATCGCCGGTGGCCTGTTCCTGGTGTGGAAGGCGACCAAGGAAATCCATCACACCGTCGATCCCGAGGATCACCAGGACGCGATGTTGGGCGAGACGCTCAAGATCTCGCTTGCCGGTGCGATCTTCCAGATCCTGCTGCTCGACCTCGTCTTCTCCATCGATTCCATCATCACCGCCGTTGGCATGACCGACGAGATCGTCATCATGTACGTCGCCGTGATCGCGGCAGTCACCGTGATGATGCTGGCCGCCGGGCCGCTGGCGGACTTCATCGCCAGGAACCCGACCATCGTCATGCTGGCGCTGGGATTCCTCTTGATGATCGGCATGACGCTGATCGCCGACGGCATGGGCTATCATGTGCCCAAGGGCTACATCTACGCGGCGATGGGTTTTTCGGCGCTGGTCGAAGGGCTCAACATGCTGGCGCGCAGCCGGAAGAAGTCGAAGTCCGGCGGCGGACACTGAGTTTTGAGTGGGTTGTACGCTTAGCATCATCGACCGGCTGAATCGCATCTCGAAGGCTGAACGCGACCGGAAAATCTCCGGATTGGGGGAATGTCGCGGGTTCGGTGACCCGCGCCATGGGCGCGGCTGGACGAATTGAGCCGATTTATCTATAAGCCGGCCATTCCGAGATAGAGTGCCCTGCGTCCTGACGGACACGCCAGAGGCGTTCTGAAATTTGTATCAGAGCATTTTGCAAAACCCCCGGTGGAGTTCACCTGGCTGCCGATGCTCTAGCCGAACACGACAGGGGTGCCATGGCTGGCCATTCACAGTTCAAGAACATCATGCACCGCAAGGGCCGCCAGGACGCGGTGCGGTCGAAAATGTTTTCCAAGCTGGCGCGCGAAATCACCGTCGCCGCCAAGACCGGTACGCCCGATCCGGCGATGAACCCGCGCCTGCGCCTTGCCGTCCAGAACGCCAAGGCTGTGTCGATGCCGAAGGACAACATCCAGCGCGCCATCAACAAGGCGTCCATGGGCGATGCCGAAAACTACGAAGCCGTGCGCTATGAAGGTTATGGTCCCGGCGGCGTGGCGCTGATCGTCGAGGCGCTGACCGACAACCGCAACCGTTCGGCCTCTAATGTCCGTGCGGCCTTCACCAAGGCTGGTGGGGCGCTTGGCGAAACCGGTTCGGTTTCATTCATGTGGAACCGGGTCGGGGAGATCTACTATCCGGCCTCCGCCGGCAGTGCCGACAAGGTCATGGAGGCGGCCATCGAGGCCGGTGCCGATGATGTCGAGTCGGACGAGGAAGGCCACACCATCTACTGTTCCTTCGAGAATCTCGGCGAAGTGTCCAAGGCACTGGAAGCTTCGCTCGGCGAAGCGGAATCGGTAAAGCCTATCTGGCAGCCGCAGAACAACGTTCCGGTCGACGAGGAACGCGCCCAGTCGCTGATGAAGCTGGTTGCCATGCTCGAGGACGACGACGACGTGCAAAACGTGTACGCCAACTTCGAAGTCGACGACGAGACCTTGGCCAAGCTCAGCGCGGCGTGAGCGACCAGTATGAGCGGAGCTCAACCTGGGATGAGCGAGAAGCCGCTGCCCGCCATCCGCATCACCTATTGCACGCAATGCCAGTGGTTGCTGCGCGCCGGCTGGATGGCGCAGGAGCTGCTCTCCACCTTCGGCACCGATCTCGGCGAAGTGACGCTGGTGCCCGGCACTGGCGGCATCTTCACCATCTCCTGCAACGAGGTGCTGGTCTGGGATCGCAAGCGCGACGGCGGCTTTCCCGATGCGGCGAAGCTGAAGCAACTGATGCGCGACGTCATCGACCCCGACCGCGATCTCGGCCATTCCGATCGCAAGGGCCACAAGTCAAAAGACCCCACTTAAGCTGCGTTGATATTCAGGCGATGCCGGCCTGCAAATTATGGTTTCCCGCGCTTCCGATGCTCGCGTACCCAAGTGACCTGAATCTCAACACACCTTTCTGCCCTCACTGCCATGCGAATATGAAGCAGCCCAGGGCGACGATGGCGGTGACGGCGCGGACGTGGTTCCACATCACCCAGTCCCTGAGATAGCCGGTCCAGACGGCGCTGCTGCTGGCCGGATCGACAGCGGCCAACGCATCGTTGAGCGGTACGTTGAAGACCATGGTCACGATCGAATTGCCGACAAGATAGATCGGCGCGCCGGCGAGCAGCCAGGACGAGCCCGGCTGGCTCCAGCCGACGACCGCGCCGGCGATGAGCACGAGGCAGACCAGTCCGGTGCCGAAGAGTGCCGTCATGAAGGTTGGCGTGATGACGGTGATGTTGATCGAATTCATGGCGGCAATGCCACCGGCCGCGGGCAGACGGGCAAGTGCCGGCATGACGAAATTGGAAAAGGCGAAGAACACGCCGCCGACGACACCGGCGCCGATCGCGGCGATGAAGGTGAGGATGGGGAGAGATTTCGCGATCATGTCAGTTGCTCCAGATTTGGGTGGCGGCGGTTTCGGTTGCGTAGGCGGCGAAGTCTTTCCGGCGCGGCCGAGCACGCGCTGGATGCCATCGGTGAGTTTTGCGGCCGCCGAGCATTTGCGCTTCAAAACATGAGCAATCCTCATATTTGCGAAACGTGATAAACCCTCGTATTTTGCGAGTCAAGCGATCTCCGGTGATAGGCGTTTGTTGGAGACAGTCATGGAAGGCATACCGGCCAACGAGCAGATCGCTTCACCGCGCCGGGCGCCGAGCCAGCAGCGCAGCCGCGAGCGGGTCGAGCGCATGCTGGCGGCCGCCTCGGCGCTGATTGCCGAGCAGGGCAGTGACGCCATGCGCATGGGTGAAGTGGCGGAACGGGCAGGGGTGTCGATCGGCTCGCTCTACCAGTTCTTTCCGGACAAGCGGGCGATCGTCTGGGCGCTGGCCGAGCGCTACACCGCCGAAAGCCAGGCCTGCATCTCGGCGACACTCGCCGGCGTCAGTGACGCCGAAGGGTTGCGACGGGCGTTTTCGGAGCTGGTCGATATTTATTATCGGCTGTTCCTGGCCGAGCCGGTGATGCGCGACATCTGGTCGGGCACGCAGGCCGACAAGGCGCTGCGCCAACTCGAACTCGCCGACAGCCGAGCCAATGCCGAATTCCTCGTCGCGGTGCTGAAGCGCTTACGTCCCGGCGCCGATCCAGTCTCCCTGGAGACCACCGCGTTTCTGGTCTGGCAAATGGGCGAGGCGGCGATGCGGCTGGCGATCTCCGTCGACCGCGAGGAAGGCGACAGGCTGGTCGCCGCCTACAAGCACATGGCACTCAGGGAATTGCTGGGCGAATAGACAATTGAGCTTCCTATCGCGCTAACAGTTGGCGAAACCGCCAGGGACGCGCTCCTCTCCCCGTATAGTGACGGGGAGAAGGGAGTTCTGCCCAACAAAAAACCCGCCACGAGGGCGGGTTTTTCGAAATTCTGCAGGCGCAACTGGCTTAGAGGCCGAAACCTTCGAAGCGCTTCTTGAACTTCGACAGGCGGCCGCCGCGGTCGAGCAGGGTCTGCTGGCCGCCGGTCCAGGCCGGATGGGTGGTCGGGTCGATATCGAGGTTCATCGTATCGCCTTCCTTGCCCCAGGTCGAACGGGTCATGTATTCGGTGCCGTCGGTCATGACGACTTTGATGGTGTGGTAGTCGGGATGGATAGCGGTCTTCATGGCTCTGTTCCTGGCTTGCCGGCGCGGCGGACGGGCATAAGCCTGCGTCGATGCGCCCCTTTTTAAAACTCGAAGCCGGAGCTATTGAAGAGCCACGGCTTCTAAAACGGTCGGCGTGCCTATACATCAGCCGAAATTGAATCACAAGGCCGCGGCAAGCGCATATTGAGGCGCATGGATCACAAGGCGGCTAGAGGAAACACCGGTATGGCGCAAACCAGCAGCGCAGAGGAGCGCAGACGCTCGCTCAAGCCGCTCCGGCGCCTGTTCCCCTATATCGGGCACTATCGCACCCTGGTCGTCGGCGCCCTCATCTCGCTGGTCATCGCGGCGGCAACGACATTGACGCTGCCGCTGGCGGTAAGGCGGATGATCGATCACGGTTTCTCCTCGTCCAGCACCACCTTCATCGCTGAATATTTCGCCGCATTGGTGGCGATGGCCGCGGTGCTGGCCGCGGCATCGGCAGGCCGCTACTATTTCGTCATCACGCTCGGCGAGCGCGTCGTCGCCGATATCAGGCGTGATGTCTTTGCCCATGTGACGACGCTATCGCCGTCCTTCTTCGACACCGCCCAGTCGGGCGAGATCGTTTCGCGGCTCGCCGCCGACACCACACAGGTCAAATCGGCGGTCGGCGCAACCGCGTCGGTCGCGCTGCGCAACGTCATCCTGGGCCTTGGCGCTGTGGGAATGATGGTGGTCACCAGCCCGAAACTATCTGGCCTGGTCATAGCAGCCATTCCCATCATCGTGCTGCCGCTGGTCGCCTTCGGCCGCTCGGTGCGGCGCAAGTCACGGCAGGCGCAGGACACGCTTGCGGATGCGACAGCCTATGCCAGCGAGCAGATCGGCGCGGTGCGCACGCTGCAAGCCTTCACCAATGAAAATCTGGTCACCGGGCGCTTCTCCGGCGCGGTGGAGGCTGCGTTCGATGCGGCGCGCGCCTCGATCTTCGCGCGCTCGTTCCTCACCTTCTTCGCCATCTTCACTATCTTCTCGTCCGTCGTGGCGGTGCTGTGGTTCGGCTCGCGCGACGTGCTCGAAGGCAATCTGTCGCCGGGCACGCTCGGGCAGTTCCTGCTTTATTCGGTGTTCGCCGCCGGCGCGCTCGGCGCGCTGTCGGAGGTCTGGGGCGAACTAGCGCAAGCGGCGGGCGCGGCCGAGCGGCTGACCGAGATCCTGGCGGAGAAGCCGGCGATCCAGGCGCCGGCCGAGCCGAAGCCGCTGCCTGCAGTCGCCAAGGGCGCGATCGTCTTCGACGACGTCTCCTTCTCCTATCCGGCAAGGCCCGACCGCGCCGCCGTCCATGGCCTGAGTTTTTCAGTCAGGCCCGGCGAGAAGGTGGCCATCGTCGGTCCGTCGGGGGCCGGCAAGAGCACGGTGTTCTCGCTGATCCTGCGCTTCTACGATCCTGAAACCGGCAAGGTCCTGATCGACGGCGTTGATGTGCGCGAGGCCGATCCGGTTGCGGTGCGCGAGCGCATCGCCATCGTGCCGCAGGACGTCACCATCTTCGCGGCGAGCGCGCGCGACAATATCGGTTTCGGCCGCCCGGGGGCGAGCCAGGCCGAGATCGAGGCGGCGGCCAAGGACGCGCTTGCCGACGAATTCATCCTCAAGCTCGAGAACGGCTATGACAGCCAGGTCGGCGAGCGCGGCGTGACGCTGTCTGGCGGTCAGCGCCAGCGTGTGGCGATCGCGCGCGCCATCCTGCGCGACGCGCCGATCCTGCTGCTCGACGAAGCCACCTCGGCGCTCGACGCTGAAAGCGAGACGCTGGTGCAGATGGCGCTGGAACGGCTGATGCAGGGCCGCACGACCATCGTGATCGCGCACCGTTTGGCGACAGTGCTGAAGGCCGACAGGATACTGGTCATGGATGGCGGCCGTATCGTCGAGGAAGGCACGCACCAGAGCCTGATCGCCAAGGGCGGCATCTATGCCCGGCTGGCCAAGCTGCAATTCGAGACCGGCGCCAGCGCTTTCAGGGGCGCGGCGGAATAAGGAATTTCCGATAACGCTCAGTTCGCCTCAGTTTCGGCGTAGCCGAAATTGTAACTCCAGGAGGCGTTGTCGGCCATCTTCCTGCGCGACTTCAGATAAGGGCCGATCTCCTTGGCGGGAACCCGGTCCCCAATCGTCTTGAGAAACCAGTCGACCTGAAACTCCGTCGGCGCGCTCGACCAGCGCGCCTTGAAGGCGACAAAGGGCGTGATCACGTCGTTGGACTTCTCGGGGCCGACGAACTCGGCCTTCAGGTTGTGGACGATACACTGATGGCGCTTGAACATCGGACTGCCGAGCCAGACTGGGCCGGTCCTGCCGACCATATCCGGCTCCGGCAGATTGCTGATGCCGACATCGGCCTTGAGCGGGAAGTTCTTGATGAGATCATCGGCATCGAGATCGCCAGCGGAAAGCTCGTAGGATTCGACCGTCGTGACGATGTTGCGGTCGCGGTCGTCATTTGTCGACAACGGCGCCAGGCTGGTCATGCCTGGATACTGCCGGTTGTAATATTGGAGATAGTCATCGGCGAGCTTGGTGGCGGATGACGAAACCAGCCTGTAGCGCATGCTGTCGGCATCCGCACCGCTATAGGTCGTGCGCACCGTCAGCTTCAGCGCTTCGCCCTTGAGTTTGGGAAAGTCGAACGCCTCGCTGACGAAGGTGGTAGGCTCGAAAAGCCCCTTGCGCTCCATCTTTTCGATCCGCGCGCTACCGGCGACAATCGGCAGGGCGAAGCCATAGTCGGGTGGAACGAGATTCTCGGCCCTGCTGCCCTGCAGGTAATTGGTCGCGTCGATCCAGTAGACCTGGCCTTTGATCGTTGCCCTGACGATGACGTGATCGAAGGCGCGGATGGTCGGCAGCATCTCGCCAAGTGCCAGCCCGCCATCGAGATCGGTCAGGGCCGGATCGGCCTGAATGCCGAGTCGGCGCAGGCTGGAGGCGAGAAGCAGGGCCTTGTCCTTGCAATCGCCGAAGCCGCTGGCGATCACCGTGCTAGGGCTGCGGGGATATAGGAGCCGCGGCCCATGGACAGGCTCACATAGCGGATGGTGTCCTGGACCAGCCGCATCGCCTCGATCATCCGGTCTTCGGGATTGGCGTATCTGGCGGCGATGTCGTCAAGCTTCGATGCGAACGCGGCGGGCAATTCCTGATCGAGCCGGTAATAGGGCAACATCGCGTCGACGATGTCCTGCCATTTGCTTGTCGAAGAGATCTGGATTGTCGGATAGGTCGGGAAATCCGCCGGCAGGTTGTCCTCGGATTTGACCGGCGCAGGATTGATGCTTTGCCAGGTATAGGACTTCGATGCGCTTTCGGTTTTGACTTCCGGCTGGATCTCGGTGCGGATCTGGCGGATGTTCAAGGGCTGACTTGCCGGCCACGTCACCTTTTCGCGGATGAGCGCGATGGGCCCGCCCCAGGCCACTGCGACCGAGTGGAAAAACAGATCCGCACCAACGATCGGTGTCCTGACGGTGGTCCTGCCATAATCGATGATGTCGCCGACGCGAACATCATCGACATTCACATAAGCCGTGAGCCAGCCGTCGAACAGGCCTTTCTCGGGATCCTTCTCGCGCCGGAACACGTCGAAGGTTGCCCCGGGCAGCCGGCCCGCATGATCCGCACGTCTCGCCAGATACCGTCGGATACCACCAGTGATAGAAAAGTAGAGGCGATCCCGCAAGGCTACCGTCCTGCAAGGATGCCTCATTGCATTCCTGTTCGACGGCAGTCGCCGCAGGTCAGGGTAATCGGGATGGCACGACGGCCGATCTTATCCGCCGTAGCGCTGCTTCAGATGATTGACGAAATACACGGCGTTGAGCCTTTCGCCGGTGGCGCGTTCGAGCAGGTCCGGCGTCGACCAGCGCGACCCCTGCGACCAAATCGTCCTGCGGCGCCAGTCGTTGATGGCCGCGAAATTCCCCTTGGCAAGGTCGTCGTCGGCGGAAGGATGCTCCCGCCTCAGCGCGGCCCATTGCTGCGCCGCCATCATCGCGCCCAGCGTATAGGAGGGGAAGTAGCCGAAGGCGGCACCCGGCCAATGGACGTCCTGCATTGGCCCGTCGGCCGGATTGTCGATGGTGGAGAGACCGAGATAGTCGCGCATCTTGGCGTCCCAGGCTTCCGGCAGTTCGGCAACCTCCAGCCCGCCCGAGACCAGCTCCTGCTCAAGCTCGTAGCGCAGGATGACATGCAAGGGATAGGTCACCTCGTCGGCGTCGACGCGGATCAGGCCGCGTTCGACACGATGCACATGCGGCAGGATGTCGTCGAGCGACCAGGCTTCGCCGAGATGCTTTACCACCACCGGCAGTGCCCAGTGCCAGAAGGCGGGATTGCGGCCGATCTGTTTTTCAACGAACAGGCTCTGGCTTTCATGCACGGCCATGCCGCGGGCCTTGCCGAGCGGCCAGTGCGACCATGCCTTCGGCAGGTTCTGTTCGTAGAGTGCATGGCCGGTCTCGTGCAGCACGCCCATCAAAGCCGACAGGAAATCCGATGTCTTGTAACGGGTGGTGATGCGCACGTCGCTGGGCACGCCGCCGCAGAAGGGGTGGTGCGAGACCGAGAGCGAGCCGTGCGTGAGATCGAAACCGACCGCCGCCATCATGGCAAGGCCGAGTTCGCGCTGGCGGTCTATCGGATAGGTGCCCGAAAGCGGCTTCAGCGGATGCTTGCGCAGCCGCGCGTCCTGTATCGCCAGCGCCTCCGGCACGAAACCTTTGAGGAAGGCTTTCAGGTCGGCGAAGACGGGGGTGATGTCGGCGGTGCGGTTGCCGGGGTCGTATTGCTCCATCAGCGCGTCATAGGGGGCTAGGCCGAGCACGTCGGAGCGCAAGGCGGCCTCTTCGCGCACCAGTGTCACCACGCCCTCGAGCGCCGGCTGGAAACCGGCCCAGTCGCTCTTGGGGCGCAGGTCGCGCCACAGTTGCTCGCAGCGCATGCGCGCGGTCGTGAGGCGTTCGACGAATTCGACCGGCAAGCAGGTCAGGTTGGTATATTGCCGGCGCAACTCGGCGAGAGCCGTGCGCTGCTCGTCGTCGAGCGCCTCGCTTTCGGCCGCGGCGATCCAGTCGGATATTTCCGGCGCGGTCGCCCTGGTGTGATACATGCCGGCAAGTGCCGCCATCGCCTCGGCACGCTTCTCACCACCGCCGACGGCCATGTGGGTCGCTTCGTCGGCGCCGAGGATGGCCAGCGCATGCTCAAGCGCTTCGAGCTTGTGGCCGAGGTCGTCAAGTTTGTGAAAGGACATGGCGGCTTCCGTGGTTGAGGACGGCGCGAAAAGACACCAACGCAAATGCGTTGGCAACCCTCAGATGCCGTCAGACGGGTGCTCCTTGCACGGTCTATGCCGTGCATGAAATGCTGCCGGCAACACGGGAAGGGGAAGCATATGATCGGCAACATACTGGTCGCCCTGGTGGCCTTGATCCATGTCTACATCGTCTATTTCGAAATGGTGCTCTGGGACACGCCGCGCGGGCAAAAGACATTCCGCCTGACGCCGGACTTCGCCAGCGCGTCGAAGGTGCTCGCCGCCAATCAGGGCCTCTACAACGGTTTTCTCGCTGCCGGCCTGATCTGGGGGCTATACCTCGGTGCCCCCGGCTTTCAGATCAAGGTTTTCTTTCTGCTGTGCGTGGCCATTGCAGGCCTCTACGGCGGCGCAACGGTCGGCCGCAAGATCCTACTTGTCCAGACCGTGCCGGCGGCGATCGCCCTGATCGCGATCTGGCTCGGCTGGTGAGGAAAAGGACGCCCGCGGGATTGGGGTCCCGAAGGCGCCAGGTGGTCCCTTCCTCTTGGACCTTTGTGAACAAGGAATTCTCAGCCGTTCGGATAGTTCCCGCCGTCGGCGCCGTCGCCGATCATGAAGCCGCTGCCGGTATCGACCCTCAGCCTCTGGTCGACATTGTCGAGACGGCGCAGCAGATCATGGTATTGGGCGGCCGGTATCCTGCCATGATCCGATGCGGCGATCCTCTCGGCCGCCTGGCTGATGCGGGCGGTGCGCATTTCCAGGCGTTCCGCCACGGCCGGGGTGATGCTGTTGGCGTTCCTGGCGTCCACAATGCCCTGGTGGACACCTTGTACCTGTCCGATAAGGCCCTCGATGCGCGGGCCGGTCATGTCGGTCGGATCGGTCGCGTCGAGCGCGCCCTTGTGATGGCCTGCGGCATAGGCGCCCGCCAGCGGGGCGGCGATGAGAATCGCGGTGAGGGTTGCAATCTTGAGAGATGCTGAAGAGCGCATGACGGCGCCTCCTTTTACATGGGAAGGGAGCGGTCTTGCCACTCCGCGTCCCGGACGCGGGCCGTCCGGTTCCGTCGCGTCGCGATGGGAGGCATCGCCGGCGGTTCTCGGCCCTGCGCAGCAAGCTAGGAGCGCTCCGGTGCGAAGTGTAATTAAAAAAAGATAATCTTTTCAGCCCTTGCCGGATTCAATGTGCGCGCTAGAGTTGAGGCGGTGAACAAGTTCGCGTGACTTTTAAGTGATGAGTAGTCACCGTTCGGTGAGCTTCAGTTCAATGCGGCGGTTCTTGTTGCGCGCCTCGTCGGTATTGGCGGGGTCGAGCGGCTGGAACTCGCCGAAGCCGGCGGCGACCAGCCGGTTGGCCGGCACGCCATTCTCGATCAGGAACTTGACCACCGAGGTCGAACGCGCCGTCGACAGCTCCCAGTTGTCGCGGTAGCGGCCAGTACCCGAGAGCGGCTTGTTGTCGGTATGGCCGTCGACACGCAGCACCCAGTTGATCTCGGGCGGGATTTCCTTCTGCAACTCGATGATGGCGTCGGCGAGTTTCTTCATCTCGACCTTGCCGGCGTCGTTGATCACCTCGGAGCCGGTCGGAAACAGCACCTCGGACTGGAAGACAAAGCGGTCGCCGACGATGCGGATATTTTCGCGGTCGGCGAGGATTTCACGCAGGCGCCCGAAGAAATCGGAGCGGTAGCGGTTCAGCTCCTGAACACGCTGCGCCAGTGCCACGTTCAGGCGGCGGCCGAGATCGGCGATCTTGGTGTTGGAATCGCGGTCGCGGGTCTCGGAAACGTTGAGCGCATCTTCCAGCGCTCCGATCTGCTTGCGCAGCGCGGCGATCTGCTGGTTGAGGATCTCGACCTGGCTCAGCGCCTGCTGACTGATCTGGCGCTGGCTGTCGAGTTCCCCCGACAGGGCGACGGCGCGCTGGTTGGCCGCGTCGCCGGCCCCCGCGCCTTGTGCCAAAAGCTGCTCGAGCCGGCTCTTTTCCGCCTGCGCCGCCGAAAGCGACGCCTGCAGGTTGGCCAGCGAATCCTCCTTGTCCTGCGTCGTCGAGCGCTCCAGCGCCAGGAGTTGCGTCAGTTCGTTGATCTGCGAGTTGAGGCGGTTAAGCACGGCGTCCTTGCCGGAAATCTCGCGCCCGAGCAGGAACTGCGCCAGTACGAAAACGGTGAGCAGGAACATGATCGCCAGAAGCAGCGTCGACAGCGCGTCGACAAAGCCCGGCCAGTAGTCGATGCGGCGGTCCGTACGCCGGCCCCTGGCGAGCGCCATGTCAGTGCACCCCGGGCTTCTTCAGGGCATCGGCGATCTTTTCCAGCGTGTTGCGCATCGCCTTCTGCTCGTCGGATTGGGCCTCGACCCAGTCGCGCATGATCTGCTGCTCGGAGCGCATGTTCTTGACCAGGCCGGAAATGCCGTCGGCGAGATTGGCCATGGCGGTGGCGACGCGCGGGTTGGAGCCGCCGCCATTCTCCTGCAGGCTGCGCAGCCGCTCCGACAACAGACGGATTTCATCGGAAGGTTCGGCCTTGGCAGGATCGGAGACGACGATATCGGACGACAGATCGGTGACCGAGGACAGCCAGTTCTCAAGCTCGGTGTAGAAGCGGGTCTGGGCGCGACCCGCCTGCAGGTCGAGGAAGCCGAGCACGAGCGAGCCGGACAGGCCGAACAGCGAGGACGAGAAGGCCGTGCCCATGCCGGCCAGCGGCGCCGACAGCCCCTGCTTGAGAGATTCGAGCACCGCGGCCGCGTCTCCGGTGCCGGGATCAAGCGATTCGATGGTCTCGCGGATCGAGCCGATCGTGTTCAACAGGCCCCAGAAGGTGCCGAGCAGGCCGAGGAATACCAGCAGGCCGACCAGGTAGCGCGAGGTGTCGCGGCTTTCGTCGAGGCGCGTGGCGATCGAATCGAGCATGGTGCGCATCGAGGAGGTCGAGAAGGCCATGGTCGCGGAGCGACCGATCATCGCTTTCATCGGCGCCAGCAGCACCGGTTCGGTCGTCTCCGAGCCCGCACGGAAGGAGTTGACCCAGCGCACCTCGCGAAACAGCCGCCCGACCTGGACGAAGGCGAGCAGGATACCGACCACCAGCACGCCGATGATCAGCCCGTTGAGCCCGGGATTGGTGACGAAAGCCGTCGAGACCTGCCGCGTCAGGATGGCGGCGATGAAGGCTACGATGGCAAGGAAGATGACCATGGTCAGCAGAAAAACCTGCGGACTCGACAGTTTATGCGGATCGTAGATCAGTACGTCGGAGCGCCTGCCCATGCCGAAGGATCTGAGAAAAGCCATCCGTGCCCCGTTTCCGATGCCGCTGCCGCCGATCACGTAGTTGGCGACTCTAAACGGAATTGTGACCAAATTGAATGGCGCTTGGCAATATTGCCTTGGCGCAAGTTTGCAGCTCGGAAACCGAATTCGGTTTCGACGATCAAAGGCGGTTGATGACCAGACAGTCGACCATGGCCGCCAGATGCAGGCCGGCGCCGGTGACGACAAAGCCATGCCACAACGCGTTGTGGAAGCGTAGCCCCTTCCAGGCGAAGAAAATGACACCGCAGGAATAGACGACGCCGCCGGCGGCGATGAGCACGATCGACGTGGCCGGCAGCGTTTCGACCAGTGGCTTGACCAGGATGATGCCGCTCCAGCCGATGGCGAGGTAGAAGCCGATCGCCAGCCGGTCGAAGCGGCCGGGGAAAAACACCTTTATGGCGATGCCTGTCGCCGCCGCGATCCAGACCAGCGCGATCATCCCGCTGGCCAGCGGCGAGCCACCGAGCTGGGCCAGAAAAGGCGTGTAGGTGGCGGCGATCAGAAGATAGATCGCGGCGTGATCGAAGCGCCGCAGGACCCATTTGGCCGGTGAGGACACCGGCCACAGATTGTAGGTCAGCGACACCGACAGAACGGTGAGCAGCGAAACGACATAGAAGGCGGCGGCGATGTATTCGCCCGGCCCGACCCGAAACGCCGCCAGCGCCAGCAGTGCCGAGCCGGCCGCGATCGCCAGCACGATGCCGACAGCGTGGACGATGCCGTCGGCGATCATCTCGGCGCGCGAATAGTGCCAGCGTCCGATGAACGGAATATCGGGTTGCGGCGGTGTGTTGGTCATCTCACGTCCTGTGTCACCCTGTATCTGGGAAACCGCCGGACAGTATTTCAAGCTTTGTTTGCGGTTTTGCGACTGCGGCGCTTCAACGCGGCGGCAGCGGCTTTTTCACCGTCTTCAGCAGCGCGCGCTGGATGATCTCGTTGCCGGCGACGACCGAACCGTTGTCCAGCATGTCCTGCCCGCCATCCATGTCGGAGACGAAGCCGCCCGCCTCGCGGATCAGCAGCAGGCCGGCGGCGATATCCCAGGCCGACAGGCCGGTTTCCCAGAAGCCGTCCATGCGGCCGGCGGCGACATAGGCGAGATCGAGCGAGGCCGAACCAAGGCGCCTGACACCGGAGACCTCGGCCATGACGTGGCGCAATTCAATCAGGAAATTGCCGTGTTGGCCGCGCCCCAGATGCGGCACGCCGCAGCCGATGACGGCGTCGACCAGCTTGGCGCGGCCGGCGACGCGCAGGCGGCGGTCATTCAGGAACGCGCCGCCGCCGCGTTCGGTCGTATAGAGCTCGTCCATGGCCGGATTGTAGATGACGCCGGCAACGATCTGGCCCTGGCGTTCCAGCGCGATCGAGACGGCGAAAAGCGGAATGCCGTGCAGGAAATTGGTGGTGCCGTCGAGCGGATCGACGATCCAGCGGTGCTGGCTGTCTTCGCCGGCGACCGTGCCGCGCTCTTCCATCAGAAAGCTGTAGCCCGGGCGCGCCTTCGACAATTCGGCGAAAACGATGTCCTCGGCCTTGCGGTCGGCCTGGCTGACATAGTCGCCCGGACCCTTCATCGAGACCTGCAGGTTCTGGACCTCGCCGAAGTCGCGCGACAGCGAGCGGCCGGCCTTCATTGCGGCCTGGACCATGACGTTGAGTAGGGCTGAGCGTGCCATAGAGTTTCTTCCTGCTGCCGCGCTTTAAACTTTGTCCTGATGCATGTCGGTGACCCAAAACCGGGGCCAATTTTGGGCGACATGCATCAGTCGGCGCGGCGCACGTAAGTGATTTCGTTGGTGTCGACGATGATGCGTTCGCCGGCGCCGATGAAGGGCGGCACCAGAACGCGGATGCCGTTTTCCAGCACCGCTGGCTTGTAGGAGGATGCCGCCGTCTGGCCCTTCACCACGGGATCGGCCTCGGTGATGGTCAGCGTTACATAGTCGGGAAGCGAAATGCCGATCGGCCTCTCCTCGTAGAGCTGCACCGTCACCATCATGCCGTCCTGCAGGAACGCGGCGCGGTCGCCGACGAAGTCCTTGTTCAGCTCGAGCTGTTCGTAGCTTTGGGTGTCCATGAACACCAGCGCGTCGTCCTGCTCGTAGAGGAAGGAAAAATCCTTGAGATCAAGCCGGATCTGCTCGACCGTCTCGGCTGAGCGGAAGCGCTCGTTGAGCTTGGTGCCGTTGATGAGGTTCTTCAGCTCGACTTGGTTGTAGGCGCCGCCCTTGCCGGGCTTGACGGTGTTGGTCCTGACCGCCACCCAGAGTCCGCCATCGTGCTCGATGACGTAGCCGGGACGGATTTCGTTGCCATTGATCTTGGCCATGGTGGGATGATCCGGGAATGAGACGGTCGCTGGGAAAAGCGATTTCGGGCTCCCAAGACCACAAAACACCCGAAGAGGCAAGGGAGCGAGCGGGCAGGGAGCGGCGCCGTGCGGTGCACGGGCCGTCAGGGCAGGCGATTTGCCTTCTGCAGCGCCTGCTTGGTCTGGTCGTCGTCCAAGCCTTGCAGGAAATCGTCCATCTCGGAATCGATGAGGCCGGCGCGGCGGGCGACGATGTACCAGGCGCCGGCCAGCACCAGATCAGGATCGGTGCCGATGCCTTGCATGTAGAGTTTCGCCAGGCGGTTCTGGGCGGCGACATTGCCGCCCTCGGCGGCCTGCTTGGTCCAGCCGAAGGCAGACTTCAGGTCGCGCGGGCCGCCGCGGCCCTCGATCATCCAGGCGGCGAGATCGATCTGCGCGGTATCGTAGTTCTGCCGCGCGGCCTGCGCCAGCAGGCGCCTTGCCTGGGCGTCGTCGTGCGGCTTGCCGCCGACGCCGTTGGCATAGACCTGGGACATGGCATATTGGGCATCGGCGAGGCCGGTCGCGGCGGCGCGTTCATAATAGGAGACCGCCTTGGTCAAGCCAGCATCGCCGGGATCCTGCTGCACCAGCATCTGCGCGAAATTGAACTGCGCCAGCTGGTTGCCGGCTTCGGCGGCCGCCTGCATCAGCGCATAGGCCTCCTTCGTGTCCTTCTTAACGTAGCGGCCGTCGAGCAGCATCAGCGCATATTGGAACTGCGATTCCGGCACGCCCTGCTCGGCGGCGCGCGCATACCATTTCGCGGCTTCGGCCGCGTTCAGCGGGACACCCAGGCCCCGCGACAGGATCTCGGCCACCAGCGTCTGTGCCGCCGGATCGCCGTTCTGCGCCCGCGTCAGCGCCAGATTGTAAGCGGTCTTGTAGAGCCCGCGCTGGAAAGCGCCATAGGCCGCGTCCGCGGGCTTCGCCCCGAAACGGTCGGGATTGATGCTGTCGGCCGAGGGCAGCGGTGCGGGCTCCGCCGTGGTGGCGGGCTGCGGCAGCTGCTTTTCGATCGGCTTGTCGGTGTGCACGCCGGTATCGGGCTTGGGCTGCGGCAAGGGAATCGTTTCGGCGGCGGCGGCCTGGATCATGACCGCCGCAAGCAGGGCCTGAAGGGAAAGCCTTGCCTGGGCCACATTAATCCTCGAAGCGCGGCGCGGTTTCGTCGAGCAGCGCATTGGCCTCGGCGATCGCCGCTTTCGGATCGACGCCTTCGGCGAACACCGCGCTCGACAACGCGACGAACTCGGCGCCGGTGGCGGCCACGGTCGCGACCGACGCAAGGTCGGACCCGGCCATGACGATGCAGGGGATCTGGATCATTTGCGCCCACCACTCACCCAGTGACAGGTTGCGCGGATGCGGCTCCGGCTTGTTGTCGTAGCCGAAGCGGCCGAAGAAGATGTAGTCGGGCCTGGCTTCGCCGAGCTCGAGCGCGTCGTCGCGCGTCTTGGCGCCGCCGGCGCCGACCATCATCTTCGCCTGGAAATGGCCGATCGTCTCGGCAAGCTCGGCCTTGGAGACCTCGACATGGATGCCGTCGGCCTGGACACGGCCGGCGATGCGGGTATCGCCGGCGATGATTACGGCCACGCCCGCGGCCTGTGCCGCCGGCACGATCCGTTCGGCGAAAGCCTGGAAGGAGGCTTCGTCCATGCCATTTTCGGGCAGGATCAGCGAGGCGACGTCGCCGCCGTCGAATGCCGTGGCGATGCGGTCGGCCGGCACGCCGGGCGGCGCGATCAGCACGATGCGGCAGCGATTTGGGGGCGTTGCGTCGTTCATGGTTCTTCGATCCCGGGTTTCGCCTATGCCGGGCGAAGATGGTTGGATTGCGGCATAGAGCAAACTGCCCGCTTTGAACAGGCGGACAGTCAGGATCGCGATCTTTGGTCCGCCGGGCAGCCGGCGTAGCGCCTTACTTGGCCGGCCCCCGGGATCGAGGTGGACGGTTTCGAAGCCCCTCAGGGTCGCGCGGCTGTTCGCGCGCTCGATCGGCGACCTCGACGGCATTTTCGATCGTATCGCCGACGAGGAGACCAGCACCGCCATCATCAAGGCGCAGCCGATCCGGCGGCGGCCGCCGCTTGAGGCGGCATCGGCCTCGCGGTCTTGACTCCGCACGGCCGTGGTGGAAATGGGCGACAGGTCCATCAGATGATTGTCTGAAGAACGAGGGAGACATGGCGCAGAATATCTACGACCAGCCGGATTTCTTCGCGGGCTACAGCCAGCTTGGCCGGTCGGTCGAAGGCCTGGACGGCGCGGCGGAATGGCCGGCGCTGTGCGCGATGCTACCTGACGTCGGCGGCCTGCGGGTCGTCGACCTCGGCTGCGGCTTCGGCTGGTTCTGCCGCTGGGCGCACGAGCATGGAGCCAAGGAGGTCCTGGGGCTGGACCTGTCGGAAAAGATGCTGGCCCGGGCGAGGGTGGCCGGCCCGGATGTCGGCATCACCTATGCGAGGGCCGACCTCGACCAGCTCAGCCTGCCACAAGACGGCTTCGATCTGGCCTACAGCTCGCTTGCCCTGCACTATGTCGAGGACGTTGCACGCCTGTTCGGCACGGTGCATCAGGCCCTGTCGCCCGGCGGCCATTTCGTCTTTTCGACCGAACACCCGATCTTCATGGCTCCGACCAATCCCGGTTGGTCGATCGATGCCGAAGGCCGCAAGACGTGGCCTGTCGACCGGTATCTGGTCGAAGGCCCTCGCGAGACCGACTGGCTGGCCAAAGGCGTCGTGAAACATCATCGCACCATCGGCACCACGCTCAACACGCTGATCCGGGCCGGATTCACGATCGCGCATGTCGAGGAATTCCGCCCGACGGACGCGCAGACCGCGGCAAGGCCGGAGTTGATGGAAGAGCTGGAGCGGCCGATGTTCCTGCTGGTGTCGGCTCGCCGATAGGACGGTCGGAAGCATAAGGGCGTCACCGGTCCGGCGGGCCGCTACTTGCATTTGCGGTCGCCCGGCTCAAAATTCTCGGCTATTCAGGCGTTGACGCGCCTTCCCTCCAGACCAGTCCCTCCCATGTCAGGCCTGCTTCTCGATCCGTGGTTCTACGCGGCCGCCATTCCGGCGGTCATTCTCGTCGGCCTGTCCAAGGGCGGCTTCGGCGGCGCTGTCGGTTTCGTCGGCGTGCCCTTGATGGCGCTGACCATGCCGCCGGTGCAGGCGGCCGCCATCCTCTTGCCGATCCTGTGCCTGATGGACATCGTCTCGGTGTGGACATGGTGGGGCGTCTATGACCGCAAGATGCTGGTCGACATGATGCCGGGCGCCGTCATCGGCATCGGGCTCGGCTGGCTGACGGCCGCACTCGTCACCGAGGAGGCGGTGCGGCTCATCGTCGGCGGCGTCGCCATCATCTTCGTGCTGCGCTGGCTATATTTGCAGTTTCGCCATGGTGCCGACCATGCGGCCGAACCCAACGGGGTGGCCGCCGCTCTATGGGGGACGGTCGCCGGCTTCACCAGTTTCGTCGCCCATGTCGGCGGTCCGCCCTTCCAGGTCTATGCCTTGCCGATCCGGCTCGATCCCAAGGTCCTGTCGGGTACCGCCGCAATCTTCTTTGCCGCCACCAATGCACTGAAGCTCATCCCCTATTTCGCGCTCGGCCAGTTCGATACCGCCAATCTGACGGCGTCAGCGGTGCTGATGCCGTTGGCGCCGCTGTCGACGATCGCCGGTGCCTGGCTGGTGCGGCGCATGCGGCCGGAGATCTTCTATCCCTTCACCTACGCGACGGTGGCGGTCGTGGCTTTGAAGCTTTTGTGGGACGGGATCGCCGGCCTGCCTTAGACGTCCCGCGGCTATCAGGCGGCGCTTGGCACCATGCGCCGCGGCCGGCCAAGCGCCAGCGCGGCACCCCCGGCAAGGACCAGCACCATAGCCGCCAGGATGGCGACATCGTGCAAGGTCGGCTTCAGCACCATATCGGTAACGATGACCAGCATCACCGCATAGTCGAAGCGGGCGGCGCGCAGGATGCGCTGGCCATGGGCAAGTGCTGCCGGCGTGACGCCATCTCTGGCGATCATCGCGGCCATGCGGTCGGCGGTCGGCTTGAAGACGAACATGCCGATGCAGAAAGTCGTGGCGTAGCCGGCAAGACCGATCAGGACCCACAATTCGGAGAAGCCGACCCAGAACCCGCACATGGTCAATCCGAAGGCCAGCGTCAGCATCGACATCGGCGCGAAGAAGCGGTTGCCCAACTCGCCCGTGGCGCGCATCGCCTGCAGCGTTCCCTGGATGTTTCCCGCCCGATCCGCCAGCGTCGCCAGCACCATCAGCGTGAAGCCGCCCCCGACCCACAGGGTCGCCGAAACAATGTGCAGCAATTTGATAATGGAATACCAGTCCATGATTTTTCTCCCAGGTGCAAATGCAATGGTAAAGGGCGCCGCGCGCCACCGCGACCGTCCGCCGCTCCGATGGCCAAGCGTTTAGCGCCGCGCCTGTTTCGGAACGATGTCGTGAAAAACCGGCTCTGTTTCAGCTTCGGCAACGCAAGAAGCGCCGATAGGGCGAACATGCCGCCCGGCTTTCTGTTATTGTGAGAAGTATCGGGAGGGGTAGGCGCGACATCGTCCAGAAACATTGCCGATGCTAATGCGCCGATGCCGGCAGCCCGGTGGCGACAGAAGTCGCCTGACCATCAACTCATTCCCAGCTCGGGAAAAGGCAATTCGGGGGACTAAATGCAAGGGGTAGCACGGAATTTCTTCACGCTGGCCGTCATCTATGCGCTGTGCGGCATGGCGCTTGGCATCCACATGGCGATCAGCGAGGACCATGGCCAGATGCCGACCCACGCCCATGTGATGGTGGCCGGCTGGCTGATGTCGGCGGTCTTCGCGTTCTTCTATCATCTGTTTCCGGCAGCCGGGCAAAAGACGATCGCCATCGTCCATTTCTGGCTGACAGCGATCAGTGGCATCGGGCTGATGATCGGCCTTTACATCCTGCTTGCCGGAAATCCGGGAATCGAGCCGCTGCTGGGAATCGCCTCGATCGGCTTCTATGCGGGCATGCTGCTGTTTGCCTTCATCGCCTTGCCGGTGGTCTGGAAGAAGGCCTGACCGGTGCCTGGCGGAGCCTTGGAATTGTGCTGTTACGGCACAGGAACCAGGCATTCGCTCAAAAAACATCAGTGCCGTTAAAGGTTCATTAAGCTTTACAGGCGTTTACTATGAGCATCCAGTGATCTGGATTCTTACCGAGTGGTTGGAGCCACTTTGTTTGACGCCTCCCTGTTAAACTCCTGAGAGCCGCCTTATCCGCGGCTCTTTTTTTGTCCGCCGTCCGGCGGCACCCAGCGCGGCCGATCACTGTTAACCTTCTGTTAAACATGTGCTTGCCTTCACCCCCGGTGAAGCGCATTTTCAAGCTTCAGTCATATAGGGTCCCGGGTGTATCGGCAGTGAGCCGTATCGGCCGGTCGCAAGTGCAGGGGCGTATCAATGAACGAGCCTTCGAAGGGCAGCGCGAAAACCGTGAAGCTGGCGGAGCGCCGGGTTTTTTCGCACTCCTTCAAACCGCTCTACCAGGAAGGCATGGGGCTGGTCGAACAGGCGGCGGAATATCTCGACGGCAAGGGCCGCGTCGAGGCCAAGAAACTGTCTCGGCTGGCAGCCACGCTCTACGCGGCCGAATCGATGCGGCTGACCACCAGGCTGATGCAGGTTGCCTCGTGGCTGCTTTTGCAGCGCGCGGCCAATTCCGGCGAGATGACCCGCGACCAGGTCGCTTCGGAAAAGTCCAAGGTGCGCCTCGACACGGCTTCCGCTCACGACGAAGCAGCCGGCTGGGCCGAATTGCCCAAGGATTTCCTCGACCTCGTCAACCGGTCGTTGCGCCTGCAGGCGCTGGTGCGCCGCATGGATGATGAAATCTACGGCGCGGGCGCCGTGATCGACATGCAGCCAATGGCTCGCCGGCCCAATCCGGTTTCGGACCAGATCAGCCTGCTCAATACCGCCTTCGCCCGCAACTGATCCATCCCGGGAAACAGTCTCTCACTTTGGTCGTTGTTTCCGGTTTGTTCACATTTCGCTGGCATCGCTGTCCGCCCAAGGGGTAGATTGGTCGGATGGGGGACGCGATTCGCATCATTGGCATCGATCCGGGGCTCAGGCGCACCGGCTGGGGCATCGTCGAGAGCCTCGGCAATTCGTTGCGCTTCGTCGCGTCCGGCACCGTGCGCTCCGAAGACAAGGCGGCGCTTGCGACGCGGCTCTGCCAACTGCATGACGGGCTTGCCGAGATCCTCCACCAGGCCATGCCGCACGAGGCGGCGGTCGAACAGACCTTCGTCAACAAGGACGCCGTGGCGACGCTTAAGCTCGGCCAGGCGCGCGGCATCGCCATGCTGGTGCCGGCACGGGCCGGCCTTGTCGTCGCCGAATATGCGCCCAACGCGGTAAAGAAGGCTGTCATCGGCGTCGGCCATGGCGACAAGAAGCAGATCCACATGATGGTGAAAGTGCTGCTGCCGAAGGCTATCTTCGATACCGAACACGCGGCGGATGCACTGGCCATCGCCATCTGCCATGCGCATCACCGGCAGAGTGCCGCCTACCGGTTGGCGGCATTGGCATCATGAGAGGCCATAGCCAATGATCGGCAAGCTCAAGGGGACGCTGGACGAGATCGACGAGGACCACTGCCTCGTCGACGTGCATGGCGTCGGCTATGTCGCCTATTGTTCGGCGCGCACGCTGGCCACGCTGCCTCCGCCCGGCGAAGCGGTGGTGCTGTTCATCGAGACCTATGTGCGCGAAGACATGATCCGGCTTTACGGTTTCCAGTCGGCGCTGGAGCGCGAGTGGTTCCGGCTCCTGATGAACAATGTGCAGGGCGTTGGCGCCAAGGTGGCGCTTGCCATCCTGTCGACGCTGGCGCCTGCCGACCTCGCCAATGCGATCGCGTTGCGCGACATCGCCATGGTCAGCCGCGCGCCCGGCGTCGGCAAGAAGGTGGCGGAACGCATCGTCACCGAATTGAAGGCCAAGGCGCCCGCTTTTGCAGGTGCCGCCTCGGGCACGATCGGCCTGAAGCAGGAACTCGGCGAAGGCGTGGCGCCAGCGCCGATCACCGACGCGGTCTCCGCGCTGGTCAATCTCGGTTATTCCCGCGACATCGCCGCCAATGCGGTGTCGGCTGCGCTGAAGACGGCGGGCGAGGGCGCGGATGCCTCCAAGCTGATCCGCTTCGGGCTGAAGGAACTGGCGCGGTGAGCGGTCGCTTGTCCGGAGCGCTACCCTGTGCAAGGAAGGCCGGATGAGCCTTTCCCCCCGTCTCATTGCTCCGGAAAAACGCGGCGAGGATGCCGACCAGACGCTGCGCCCGCAGACGCTCGACGACTTTGTCGGGCAGGCTGCGGTGCGGGCCAACCTCAAAGTGTTCATCGAGGCCGCCAAGGGCCGCAAGGAGGCGCTCGACCATGTATTGTTCGTCGGGCCGCCGGGTCTCGGCAAGACGACGCTGGCGCAGATCATGGCGCGCGAACTCGGCGTCAATTTCCGCTCCACGTCCGGACCGGTCATCGCCAAGGCCGGCGATCTCGCCGCGCTGCTGACCAATCTCGAAGAAGGCGATGTGCTGTTCATTGACGAAATCCATCGGCTGAACCCGGCGGTGGAGGAAATTCTCTATCCGGCGATGGAGGATTTCCAGCTCGACCTGATCATTGGCGAGGGACCGGCAGCGCGTTCGGTCAAGATCGACCTTGCGCGCTTCACCCTGGTCGCCGCCACCACGCGCCTTGGCCTGCTCACCAATCCGCTGCGCGACCGTTTCGGCATTCCGGTGCGGCTCAATTTCTATACGGTCGAGGAGCTGGAGCAGATCGTGCGGCGCGGCGCCCGCATCCTGCAGATGCCGCTTGGCGACGACGGCGCGCTTGAAATCGCGCGGCGCGCGCGCGGCACGCCGCGCATTGCCGGACGGTTGTTGCGCCGCGTGCGCGATTTCGCTTCGGTGGCCGGCGATGGCCATGTCGACCGCCTGATCGCCGACGAGGCGCTGACACGGCTCGAGGTCGACGCGCTCGGCCTCGACGCGCTGGACCGCCGGTATCTCTCCATGATCGCACGTAATTTCGGCGGCGGTCCTGTCGGCATCGAGACGATCGCGGCGGGTCTTTCCGAGCCGCGCGACGCCATCGAGGACATCATCGAGCCTTATCTTATCCAGCAGGGTTTCATCCAGCGCACGCCGCGCGGGCGCATGCTGACGGCCAATGCCTGGCGCCATCTCGGCCTCGAGGCGCCGAAGGACCTGACACAGCAGCAGATCAACCTGTTCCAGGAAGAATAGGCTCCGGCGGGTTTTCAGGCCGGGATCAAGCATCCGTGAACGTTCCTGCGCAAAATCTACGCGTCCTCGTCGATTTGCCGGCGCAATCTTGGATTATCTCGCTTCAATCCAGGTGCCGGGGCCTTAGAATGATAACCAGACGCGGGTTTCTGCGCTTAATCGGCGGGTCGTTCCTGACCGCGGCCGCGCTCGGCGTCTATGCGGTCGGCATCGAGCCGATGCTGCTGACACATGTGAAGCGCTACGCGCTGACGCCGCCGCACTGGCCGGCGGGGCTGAAGCTGCGGATCGTCGCGCTCGCTGACATCCATGCCTGCCGACCCTGGATGACGCAGGAACGAATTGCCTCGCTCGTCGGCGATGCGAATGCATTGCAGCCGGATCTGATCGTGCTGCTTGGCGACTACATCGCCGGCATGCCGCTGGTGACGGGACCGGTGACGCCCTCGCAATGGGCGTCAGCGCTGTCGGGTCTCAAGGCGCCGCTCGGCGTGCTGTCGATCCTTGGCAATCACGACTGGTGGAGCGATGGCTTCGCGCAGCGCGCCGGGGCCGGCCCGACGATCGCGCGCAAGGCCTTGGAGAAGGTCGGCATCCCGGTGCTCGAGAACGATGTCGTGCGCCTGGAGAAGGACGGACTTGGCGTCTGGATCGCGGGTCTCGCCGATCAACTGGCGCTGCTGCCCGCCAAGAAGGGCGACGGGTTCAAGGGGCTCGACGATCTCGACGGCACGCTGGCCAAGGTCGCGGATAGTTCTCCGATCATCCTTCTCGCCCACGAGCCGGATATTTTTCCGACCGTTCCCTGGCGGGTTTCGCTGACCCTGTCGGGTCATACCCATGGCGGGCAGGTGCGGCTGTTCGGCTATTCGCCTGTCGTGCCGTCAGATTTCGGCAACCGCTATGCCTACGGCCATGTCGTCGAGAACGACCGCAACCTGATCGTCTCGGGCGGACTCGGCTTCAGCATATTACCGGTCCGGTTCGGCGTGCGGCCGGAAATCCTGCAGATCGATCTCGGTTGACGTTCCTTAATGCATGTCGCCCAAAAGTGACCTCCGGTTTTGGGAAAACGACATGCATAAAAACAAAGAATCTAACGCGCGTCGCATGAATCCATTCGCGCCGACGCGTTTTAGACTGGCGCTTGTCAGACGCAGATCGCTCCCTCAACTCCTATCGATGAGACTTCCCCAGTCATAAGGCCATTCGTGCTTGGCAAGATAAAACGGACGATATCGAATCAGCTTTTTAAGACACGGTAGTGCAGGCGCAGCGTTGGACCACGCCTGTCGTCTACTCCCAAGAGACTCAAACGAAGATCGGATGCGTTCGGCGCTACCATCGGAATCCCTTTCGCAATGACAACAGGTTCGATCGCCAGGATCACTTCGTCGATTAGCCCCTCCTGAGCGAATGCGGCGTTAAGCTGCGAACCACCAGCGAGCAAAATTCTGTTCGACCCAGACCGCATGAGAAATGCAACCGCTTCCTGCGGCGACGATGCGCGGATCGAACCCGGCTGGGCGGCGAACATGCTATCCCGCGTCACGACCACCAATGGCAGTTCCGCAAACTGACGGCGTACGGATTGTTCGAAAAGCTGGTGTGTTACGCGGCCCCAAATGATGCCATCACAGGCGCCAGCGAGCTCGAGAAACATCTCCCAATCAGTCTTCGACAGGAAGTCTTCTGATTGATCCTCGCGCGCGGCCATCCCGTTAAGCGAGACGGCCATCCACAGCGTTACAGTCATGACGGGCACCTCTTCTTGAACACGACGGCTCCGAACTATCGCGACAGGTCGATCCGAAAGCCTCGTGCCATCACGTCACGACGTCAGCCTTGAACGAATGTGTTGCCTGGATTGAAGATATAATTAGAGGTTGCTGATGCCAAGCACGGAATCGAACTGGCGTCGCCTCACTGGCCCTCGCCGGGCCAGGGAACCCACAGGTCGAGATTGAGGCCGCGCTTCATCGAGAGGGTCGCCGCGTGGCTCGGCGAGGCCAAGGCCAGCAGCACGAGCAGTGCGGTATCCACGAGCAGTGCGGTATCAAAGTCTTGATCATCGCCCTCAACAGTGCCATCCGATGCCATGTCGCGCGCGGAGCAGGTGCCTTGCCGCGACTGAAAAAGGAAGCGCAATGGGCGATCATGGTGAATCGGCGGCGCTGCTGGCCGGCCTTTCCGGTGCGCTGACGGCATTCGGCCACCGGCTGCTGGCGCGGGTCTATTACGCCGACACCGATTTCTCCGGTGTCGTCTACCACGCACGCTATCTCGAATTCCTCGAGCGTGGCCGCTCCGATTATCTCAGGCTCACCGGCGTGCATCACACGGAACTTGCCGACGGCAAGCATGGCGAGAAGATCGTGTGGGTGGTGCGCCGCATGGAGATCGATTTCCGCATCCCTGCCCGCATCGACGACATTCTGACCATCGACACCCGCACGGAGGCCATTTTCGCCGCGCGCATCTTCATGGCGCAGCAACTCAAACGCGGCGACGAGGTGCTGGTCGAGGCCAAGGTCGAGGCGGCGATCATCGGCGAGAACGGCCGCCCGAGGCGCTTTCCCAGGGAATGGGTCGCGGCCTTCATGCCCAAGGCGGTTTCCGACAGCTGAACAGGCGGATAGGCCGGACAACTGCCAGTGCCTTGCCCCTGGGGCGCGGCAATGCGCCGCGCCTTATATACTAACCCATCCTTAACCATAACGGTTCATGAAGAGAGTGGTGAAGATTGACGCTATCCAGCGCCTTCCTTTCACCAATATTTGCCCCGAAAAGGCCGGGAAAGGCACGGTTTGGGGTGTCCGGTAGCTTCGTGCGAACCGACCACAAGGGATGCCAGGGGCCAGCCGGCAGCTTCGCCCGGAAAATCTTAAGGACGTTACGATGGAAAATATCGCACTCGCCGAACCGGGCGCGCAATTGTCGATTTGGGCGCTGTTCATGCAGGCCAGCTGGGTGGTCAAGCTGGTCATGATCGGGCTGCTCTGCGCCTCGGTCTGGACCTGGGCGATCATCGTCGACAAGCTGGTTGCCTATGGCCGCATGCGGCTGGCGCTGAACCGTTTCGAGCAGATCTTCTGGTCGGGGCAATCGCTGGAAGAGCTCTACCGCACGCTCGCCGACCGCAAGACATCAGGCATGGGCGCCATTTTCGTCGCGGCGATGCGCGAATGGAAAAAGAGCTTCGAGAAAGGCGCCAAGTCGCCGCTCGGCCTGCAGACCCGCATCGACAAGGCGATGGATCTGGCGCTGACCCGCGAGATGGAGAAGCTCGAGGGGCGCCTTGGCTTCCTCGCTACCACTGGCTCGGCCGCCCCGTTCATCGGCCTGTTCGGCACGGTCATCGGCATCATGACCTCGTTCCAGGCGATCGCCGGTTCCAAGAACACCAGCCTTGCGGTGGTCGCGCCCGGCATCGCCGAGGCGCTGCTGGCGACGGCCATCGGCCTGCTCGCCGCCATTCCGGCCGTCATCGCCTACAACAAGCTGTCATCGGATGCGAGCAAGCTCGCGGTGCGCATGGAAGGGTTCTCCGACGAGTTCTCCGCCATACTCTCGCGCCAAATCGATGAAAAAGTCGCGCCGAAGGCCTGAGGAGCACAAAGATGGGTATGTCCGTAGGCATGGCAGGGCGCGGCGGGCGCGGCCACCGGCGGCGCGGCCGTCACCATGGGCTGATGTCGGAGATCAACGTCACGCCGATGGTCGACGTCATGCTGGTGCTGCTGATCATCTTCATGGTCGCGGCGCCGATGCTGACGGTCGGCGTGCCGGTCGACCTGCCGGACACGCAGGCCAAGGCGATGAATGCCGACACGCAGCCGATCACCGTCTCGATCGATGCCGCGGGCAAGATCTACCTTCAGAATACCGAAATCCCGATGGACGATCTGGTGGCCAAGCTGCAGGCGATCTCCAAGACCGGCTATGATGAGCGCATCTTCATCCGCGGCGACAAGTCGACGGACTATGGCACCGCCATGAAGGTCATGGCCCGCATCAATGCGGCCGGCTACAAGAACATGGGCCTGGTTTCATTGCAGGAACAGGACCAATAGACGCGCGATGAGGACCGGCCTCACCACATCGGTGATCTTGCATGCCGCGGTGCTGGCCTTCGGCCTGTTCACGCTGTCGGCACCAGCCGCGCTTCCGTCGGCGGACGTCGAGTCGGTCGCGGTCGATATCGTGCCGATGGAGGCCATCGCGCAGACCTTGCAGGGCGACAAGAAGGCCGTGATGCATGAAAAGCCGGCGCCGCTGCCGACGCAGCGTCCGGACATCGTGCCGAACGCGCAGAAGGTCGGCGAAAACAGCGTCGATACCGACAAGCCGATAACGCCCGAAGCCAAGCCGAAGCCCGTCGACATGACCTCGGCTCCGCCGCCCGCCCCGACTCCGACCGAAAAGCCGAAGCCGGAGGATGTGCCGAAGCCGCAGGAGAAGCCCAAGCCGATACCGGCGACGGAAGTGGCGCCGGCGCCGCAGCCCAAGGAAGAGGTGAAGCCCGAGCCCGTCAAGCAGACGGAGCCCAAGCCGACGCCTGCCAAGGAGCCGACCCCGACGCCGCCGCCGGACAAGACCGCGGCCATCGAGCCGACGCCCGCGGTCAAGCCTGATGCCGTCGCCCAGGCGATCGCCAAGGACCAGCCCGACGACGCCCAGCTTCCGGACTCCGCGCCCGCGCCGCAGGCGCGACCAAAGCCGCAACCGCAGCCGGCCCAGGCCGAAAGCGCCAAGGCGCCAGAACGCAAGGATGCCGAAAAGCCGGTCAAGGAAGCGTCATCCAAGCCGAAATCCGACGACAAGCAGTTCAACGCCAATGAAATCTCGGCCCTGCTGGACAAGCAGAAGCCCTCCGGCGGCGGCGCCAAGCGCTCGACCCAGCAGGCTTCGCTCGGCGGCGACAAGGATCAGGGTCAAAAGCTGTCGAAGTCGGAGCAGGGCGCTTTGGAAAGTCAGTTGGGTGGCTGCTGGACCTTGCCGGCCGGGCTGGAAGGTTCGGAGAATTTCGTCGTGATCGTCCGTTTCAATCTGGACACCTCCGGCAAGCTCAATGGCCGTCCTGCCGTCGAGAAATCGAGCGGCAACCGGCAGTTCGACGAAAGCGCGGTGCGCGCGGTTCAGAAATGCGACATGGCCGGCCTGCAGGTGCCCGCCGGCAAACAAGACATCTGGTCAGACATCAGGGTCACCTTCGACCCAAGGGAAATGCTCGGCCTCTAGGCCCGGCGTCCACACAGTCAAAGAAGAGAAGCGAGAAGATATGAGATCTTTCCTCAAGCCGCTCCTGACGATTGCAGCGATGGCGCTGGGCATGACGGCTGTCGTTCCCATGCCGGCATGGGCGCTCGTCGAGCTCAATGTCAACAAGGGCAATGTCGAGCCGCTGCCGATCGCCGTCACGGATTTCCAGGGCGGCGATGCGCTTGGCGCCCAGATTTCCCAGATCGTCACCGCTGACCTGAAGCGCTCGGGCCTGTTCGCACCGATCGACAAGAGCGCCTTCATCGAGAAGATTTCCAACCCGGACGCGGCCCCCCGCTTCGACGACTGGAAGGTGATCAACGCGCAGGCGCTGGTCACCGGCAGCGTCAGCAAGGAGGCCGATGGCCGCATCCGCGCCCAGTATCGGCTGTGGGACACCTTCGCCGGCCAGCAGATGGCCGGCGAGCAGTTCTTCGCCAATGATGCCAATCAGCGGCGCGTCGCCCACATCATCGCCGACGCCATCTATGAGCGGCTGACCGGCGAGAAGGGCTATTTCGACACGCGTGTCGTGTTCATCGACGAGTCCGGCGCCAAGAACGCACGCAAGAAACGGCTTGCCATCATGGATCAGGACGGCGCCAACGTGCGCTACCTCTCGGACGGCAGGTCGATCGTGCTGACGCCGCGCTTCTCGCCGAACCGGCAGGAAATCACCTACATGTCCTATGAAAGCGGCCAGCCGCGGGTCTATCTCCTGCAGATCGAGACCGGGCAGCGCGAACTGGTCGGCAACTTCCCCGGCATGACCTTCGCGCCGCGCTTCTCGCCCGACGGCCAGAAGGTGATCATGAGCCTGCTGCGCGACGACGGCAATTCCAACATCTTCGCCATGGATCTGCGCAGCCGCTCGACGACAAGGCTGACCAATTCGACGGCCATCGACACCTCGCCGTCCTATTCGCCCGATGGCAGCAAGGTGGTGTTCACCTCCGACCGTGGCGGCCGCGCACAGATCTATGTGATGGGCGCCGACGGGTCGGGCCAGACTCGCATCTCCTTCGGCGACGGCGTCTACTCGACGCCGGTGTGGTCGCCGCGCGGCGACCTCATCGCCTTCACCAAGCAGACCGGCGGCGAATTCCAGATCGGCGTCATGAAGACCGACGGTTCGGGCGAACGCATCCTGTCCTCCGGCTTCCAGCAGGAAGGGCCGACCTGGGCGCCGAACGGCCGCGTGCTGATGTTCTTCCGCGACTCCAATGGCGGCCCGAAGCTGGTTTCGGTCGATCTCACCGGCCGCAACGAGCAGCCGATCCCGACCTCGAACTTTGCGTCCGATCCGGCCTGGTCGCCGCTGCTGGAATGAGTTGCACAGAGAAACACTGCATCGTCGAAAAGGGGCTTCAAGGCCCCTTTTCACGCCTTGGTCGCGTTTTGGCCGCATTTCCGCCTAGGGTCCGCGCGCAATGTCGCCCCTGGTTCAGCGTTGGGCGTAACGGTCGCGGACGGCGGCCTAAACCAAATTTTAACCGTGTTTCTTGAATGCCGGTTAACCCAAACGTGGTTACTGGGTCATCAACGAAATCACTCGAATGCGAAGGAGAGGCGGCATGGGCCGTATCGCAGCACTGACCAGAAATCCCGTCATGATCGCGCTTGTGGCGATGCTCGCCATCGCCGGTTGCGCCTCGAAGAAGACGCCCAACAGCGCGGCTGACCTCGGCCTCAACGGCGCCGGCGCCGCAACGCCCGGCTCGGCGCAGGACTTCACCGTCAACATCGGCGACCGCATCTTCTTCGATACGGACTCGTCCTCGATCCGCGCCGACGCGCAGACGACGCTTGCCCGCCAGGCGCAGTGGCTGAACCAGTACAAGCAGTATGCCATCGTCGTCGAAGGTCACGCCGACGAACGCGGCACGCGCGAATACAATCTGGCGCTCGGTGCCCGCCGTGCCGCCGCCGCCCGCGACTTCCTGGTTTCCAAGGGCGTTTCCGCCAGCCGCCTGAAGACCATTTCCTACGGCAAGGAACGTCCGGTCGCGGTGTGCGACGACATCTCCTGCTGGTCGCAGAACCGCCGCGCGGTCACCACGCTCAGCGGTGCCGGTTCCTGATCGGCAAAAATACAACACAGGTTTGGGAAAGGCGGCCGGGAGGCCGCCTTTTTCATATCGGGGCCGCGGAAACAAAATTTGGCCGAAGTCTCGCGCCCTGCTATGAGCCGAGGGCGCTTGGCTGGTCCCACCCCGATTGGAAGGCGCGAACAGACTAACGACACACGCGAGAGGCACATGCATTTGAGATCGGTTCTGAGCGGCACGCTTGCGGCGCTACTCCTATCAGGCGTCACCGCCCTGGCTAGCGGCCTGGGGGCTGATGGCAAGGCGCAATCGACCGACAGCGGCTTTTCCTTCCATCTGCCCAGCATCGAACTGCCCAGCCTCTTCGGCGAGAAGAAGCAGCAGGACCAGGTTCAGCTCGCGCAACAGTCGAACAGCGCGGGCGCGACCGGCCTCGAGGACCAATTGCGCCAGATGAACGGCAAGATCGAAGAGCTCAATTTCCAGATCCTGCAGATGCAGGAGCAGATCCGCAAGCAGCAGGAAGACAACGAATTCCGCTTCCAGCAGCTCGAAGGCGGCGCGCAAGGCGGGCAGCCGGCCGGACAGAAGAAGTCGCAGGCGGCACCCGCCAATGGCGATAACAGCATGGCCGAGGCACCGGCCACGCAGGCGCCGGTCGATACCGGCAACCGGGCCGCCAGCCAGTCGTCCGGCGGCCAAAGCGTCGAAGACGTCATCGTCGAATCCTCCGATGGCGACCCGGGCAAGGTGATCCCTGGAAAGGGCGCGCCGGAAAAGAATTTCGGCACCATCACGGTCGACAAGAACGGCAATGTGGTCGATGCCGGCGGCAGCACCCAGGCGACCGCGCCTGCGCAGGATGCCGCTCCGGCCACCAGCGCTCCGGTCCCCAACGCTCCGGCCAGGTCCGGCAAGCCCAACGGCACGGTGGTTGCCGCACTGCCTTCGACAAAAGATCCGGAAGAGCTCTACCGCAATTCCTACCAGTTTATCCTGTCGGGCGATTACAGCACCGCCGAGCAGGGGTTCCGCGACCATATCTCTCGTTTCCCCAAGGACGCCAAGACGGCGGACGCGCATTACTGGCTGGGTGAATCCCTGCTCGGCCAGCAGAAATACCGTGACGCCGCCGAGGTCTTCCTCGCCGCCAGCAAGGATTATCCCAAGGCCAAAAAGGCTCCCGACATGCTGTTGAAGCTCGGCGTGTCGCTGGTTGGCCTCAAGCAGCACGATGTTGCCTGCGCCACCTTCAGCGAAGTCGGCAAGCGCTACCCCGATATCTCGAATGCGCTCAAGGACCGCGTCAAGCAGGAGAAGGCCCTGGCTGCCTGCTGATGCTCGATCCGGAGCCTGATCTTTCGACAAGACTTCTTTCGCATATCGATTTTACCAGCGGCGCCGTTGCGGCCGTGTCCGGCGGCAGCGACTCGACCGCCCTGCTTCTCCTCCTCAAACAGTATCTCGACCGAACCACGCCGTCCGCCAGGCTGCTTGCGGTGACGGTCGACCATGGCCTGCGGCAGGGTTCGGCTGCCGAGGCGCAAGCCGTGGCGAAGCTTTGCGCGGAACGCGGCATCGCCCACCGAACCCTGGTCTGGTCCGGGCGCAAGCCATCGACCGGCCTGCCCGCCGCGGCGCGGGAAGCGCGTTACCGGCTGCTGGCGGAAGCGGCGCGAAGGGAAGGCATCGACCTGATGGTGACCGGCCATACCGCCGACGACCAGGCCGAGACAGTGCTGATGCGGGAAGCCCGCGAAGAGGGGCTGGCCCGTGAAGAGGGAGCGGGCCGCGAGGAGGGCCGTGGCCTTGCCGGCATGGCGCCGGCCACCCTTCACGACTGGCGCGAATGGATCGTGCGGCCGCTTCTGGGCACGCGGCGCGCGGCGCTTCGCGACTTCCTCAGGCGCCAGAATGTCGGCTGGGCCGACGATCCGACCAATGCCGACGAGACCTACGAACGGCCGCGTCTGCGCGCGGCACTTGACGGGGGTGCCGGCGCGCAACGCATGGATAGCGCCCTGGCACTGGCGGCGCGGGCGGCCTTGGACCGCACGCAGCTTGGTCTGGCCGCCGCCGAGGTCATCCTTCGCTTTGCCAGCCAGCCAGCAACGGGGCTCATCAGGCTCGATCCGGCTCTGCTGTGCGCCGGCGACGACCGTGCGGCCGTCTATGCCTTGCGCATTCTCCTGGCGGCGTCAGGCGGGATTGCCTTCCTGCCGGACAAGGCCCGCAGCGAGGCGTTGTTCGGCCGGCTTAGGGCTGGATTTCTTTGCGCCACATTGTCGCGGACCGTCGTCGATTTCCGTCGTGCTGGCATCTTCCTGCACCGCGAGATGCGCGGCTTGCCGCCGGCAGCCACCGTCCTTGACGCCGCCATCTGGGATGGCCGTCGCCAGATCACGTTGCACGACGGCAACGGCGCATTGTTGATCGCGCCGCTTGGGGCAGCAGCGGCGAAACGGCTGGCGACCGGCGAGGGCGAGACACCGCAAAGCCTGATACGCGCGGCGTTGGCGGCCGAGCCCGCAGCGCGGCAAGCCGTTGAGAATCCTGGTTCGGCGCCGGACTGGCCGGTATCGCCGGGGTTTGAGGCGCGGCCGGTCATTGCTCCCTTTGCGCGCTTCCTGCCGTCTTTCGATCTGGCGCCGGCGCGGGCCGCGGCCTTGCTGATCGGCACGCCACCGGTTCCAGCGCCGCCATTGGCCGGCCATAGTGCAGGCCGATCATGGGCGAAAGCTTAACCCACACGTGCTGTTATGCTTGGCAAGGGGAAGTGCTCTCCCTATGTTAGGCCCAAGTTTCCTCTCATGATGCGTGTCCGCCCGCGGACGCCAACGGGACAATTGATGAATCCGAACTATCGCAACCTCGCGCTCTGGGCGATCATAGCGGTCCTGCTCATCGCCCTGTTCAATCTGTTCCAGACGCCGCAGACGCGCGGGGCTTCGAGCGATGTGCCTTATTCGCAATTCCTGCAGGATGTCGCGGCGGGCCGGGTCAAGACGGTGACCATTGCGGGTGCCCGCATCAACGGCACTTACACCGACAATTCCAGTGGCTTCCAGACCTACTCGCCCGGCGATCCCTCGCTGGTCTCGCGGCTGCAGGACAAGAACGTCACCATCAATGCGCGTCCTGAGACCGACGGCTCCAATTCGCTGTTCGGCTATCTGATCTCGTGGCTGCCGATGATCCTCATCCTCGGCGTCTGGATATTCTTCATGCGCCAGATGCAGTCCGGATCCGGCCGCGCTATGGGTTTTGGCAAGTCGAAGGCCAAGCTTCTGACCGAGGCGCATGGCCGCGTCACCTTCCAGGACGTCGCCGGCGTCGACGAGGCCAAGGAAGACCTGGAAGAGATCGTCGAGTTCCTGCGCGATCCGCAGAAGTTCCAGCGGCTCGGCGGCAAGATTCCGCGCGGCGTGCTGCTGGTCGGCCCTCCCGGCACCGGCAAGACGCTGCTCGCCCGCTCTGTCGCCGGCGAAGCCAACGTGCCGTTCTTCACCATTTCGGGTTCGGATTTTGTCGAGATGTTCGTCGGCGTCGGCGCGAGCCGCGTGCGCGACATGTTCGACCAGGCCAAGAAGAATGCGCCCTGCATCATCTTCATCGACGAAATCGACGCGGTCGGACGCCATCGCGGCGCCGGTCTCGGCGGCGGCAATGACGAGCGCGAGCAGACGCTGAACCAGCTGCTGGTCGAGATGGACGGCTTCGAATCCAACGAGAGCATCATCCTGATCGCCGCCACCAACCGTCCCGACGTGCTCGATCCGGCGCTGCTGCGTCCGGGCCGTTTCGACCGCCAGGTGGTGGTGCCGAACCCCGACATCGTCGGCCGCGAGAAGATCCTCAAGGTGCATGTGCGCAACGTGCCGCTGGCGCCCAATGTCGACCTCAAGGTCGTCGCCCGCGGAACGCCAGGCTTCTCCGGCGCCGACCTGATGAATCTCGTCAACGAATCCGCGCTGATGGCGGCGCGGCGCAACAAGCGCCTCGTCACCATGGCCGAGTTCGAGGACGCCAAGGACAAGATCATGATGGGCGCGGAGCGCCGCTCGTCGGCCATGACGCAGGCCGAGAAGGAGCTGACCGCCTATCACGAGGCGGGTCACGCCATCCTGGCGCTCAACGTGCCGTCGGCGGACCCGCTGCACAAGGCGACCATCATTCCGCGCGGCCGCGCGCTGGGCATGGTGATGCAGTTGCCGGAAGGCGACCGCTACTCCATGAGCTACAAATACATGATCTCGCGCCTCGCCATCATGATGGGCGGCCGCGTCGCCGAGGAGTTCAAGTTCGGCAAGGAGAACATCACGTCCGGTGCCTCCTCCGACATCGAGCAGGCGACCAAGCTGGCGCGCGCCATGGTCACCCGCTGGGGCTTTTCCGACAAGCTCGGCCATGTCGCCTATGGCGACAACCAGGAGGAAGTGTTCCTCGGCCATTCGGTGGCGCGCACGCAGAACATCTCGGAAGAGACGGCGCAGATCATCGACGCCGAAGTGCGCCGCCTGATCGACGACGCCTATTCGACGGCCAAGTCGGTGCTGACCAAGAAGAAGAAGGAATGGATCGCGCTGGCGCAGGGCTTGCTCGAATACGAGACGCTGTCGGGCGACGAGATCAAGCAGCTGATCGCCGGCCAGAAGCCCGCGCGCGACCTCGGCGACGACACGCCGCCCAGCCGTGGCTCGGCGGTGCCGAAATCCGGCGGCCGCCGCAAGAAAGGCCCCGAGCCCGAAGGCGGCATGGAGCCGCAGCCGTCAAGCTGAGGAAGAGCAAACACCCACGACAAACGCCGCGGATCAAACCGCGGCGTTTTGCTTTTGGGGCGGGAGAAGATGTAGAGCTGTCCGGGAATCGCATCGCGGCGTTGGCGATTTGTGAAAGTCGATGTGACGTGCAATGCCCCTTGGTAGGGGAGATGCCCCGGCAGGGCAGAAGGGGCGCTGTCCCGTCGGTATGTCAAGGAAAGCCTTGCGCCCACGGGCTTTGGACTCCACCACGCATATTTTTCCTTCCTCAATCGCGGTTTCGCCGAACCACCGGTCCCGCCTGCGCGAAGGTGAACCCAAGCGGGATTGAAGCCGCGATCCCCCGCGCCCCTCTGTCCTGCCGGACATCTCCTCCAAAAGGAGTGAGATTGGCAGTGTCGCCGACGGCGCTTCCTTGCAGCGCCCATTGACCTCGAGCCCAACAAAAAGCCCGCGAACCTTGCGGTCCGCGGGCCTTCGTCAACCGTTGCGAAACGAGATCAGCTCTTCAGCTTGGCATTGCAGAGGCTGTAGAAGCCGCCACCCTTCTGGATCCACTTCAAGCCGCCAAGCGTCTTGGCATCCTTGTTGGCGTAGTACTGTTCAAGGCAGGTGTGCATGCGACCCTTGGCCGGGGTCTCGGTGGCGAATTTCGGCGAGATGGCGGTCGGGAAAGTCACGCCCTTCGGCGCGGCGACAGTCGGCGTTGCCGGTTCCTTGGTGTAATTTGCCTCGCTGGGAGCTGGCACGGTCTCGTCATCGGATGCGCCGGCACCGCATTCGCTCTTGCGGAAGTCGTTCCACTTCATGCCCTTCAGCGTATTCGCCGTCTTTGCAGCCTGGTACTTGGTGCTGCATTCGGCCATGGTCAGGCTCTTGCCACCGCTGGCGGCGGGAGCCGCGGCAGCCTTGGTGGCGGCCGGCTTGGTGGTGGCCGCCTTGGTGTCGACGGCAGCCGATGCTCCGGCGGCGCATTCGGTCTTGCGGAAGTCGTTCCACTTCATGCCGTTCAGCGTGCCGGCGGACTTTGCAGCCTGGTACTTGGCGCTGCATTCCTTGGCGGTCAGGCCCTTGGCCATGCTGTCGGCGGTCGCGGCGGCGGGTTTGGTGGTCTTCGTGTCTGCTGCCTTGGTGTCGGTGGCCTTGGCATCGGTCTTGGTGGCCGCGGCGTCGGTGCCGCACTGTGCCTTGCGGAACTGGTTCCAGGTCTGCCCGGCAAGTGTCCCCGCATCCTTGGCGGCGTTGTACTTCGTGCTGCACTCGGCCATCGTCAGTGCGTTGGCTGGCGCGGCCAGAAACAACGTCACGACGGCAAGGCCGGTCAGAGTGGCAAGTCGGTGGATGAGCATAGCGTTTCTCCGTTGCTGCAGCCCATTAATACGTCCCAGCAAATCAATAGCGCTCAACGGTCGGTTGCGCCAGATGCCAAGTGAGGTATATATCGGCGGAAGCTGGTTTTCCCGATAAGGTGATGAAATCATTGTCCCTTACCGGCCCGAAACAAGGTTTTCCGCGTGCATTTGCGCCGAATGGCTCGCAAAACTGGTATATTGCGGTGTCGGAGAGCCGCCATGCTGCGTTGCGGCCATGTTGTGTACGGTGCACAACAATGATTTTCTAAGGATCGTAACATATAATCACACAATGTGATCATGGCGCATCGGCCAATTGTGGCATGACGTGCCGGATAAGAACAATCGGGGATACCGACTGGCATGGCAGGAAATTACTTCGGAACGGACGGCATTCGCGGGCGCGCCAACAAGTTTCCGATGACCGCGGAAGTGGCCATGCGGGTCGGCATGGCCGCCGGCCTTTCATTCCAGCGCGGCAGCCACCGCCATCGTGTGGTTCTGGGTAAGGACACCAGGCTTTCCGGCTACATGATCGAGAATGCGATGGTGGCCGGGCTTTGCGCCGCCGGCATGGATGTGTTCCTGCTCGGCCCGATTCCGACGCCGGCAGTCGCCATGCTGGTGCGGTCGCTGCGCGCCGACATCGGCGTCATGATCTCGGCTTCACACAATCCCTACTACGACAATGGCATCAAGCTGTTCGGCCCCGATGGCTACAAGCTCTCAGACGAGATCGAAGAACGTATCGAGAGCATGCTCGACAAGGATATCGAACTGGCACTCGCCGATTCGGACGGGCTTGGCCGCGCCAAGCGTGTCGATGGCGTGCATGACCGTTATATCGAATTCGCCAAGCGCACCTTGCCGCGCTCGATGTCGCTTTCGGGCCTCAGGATCGTCGTCGATTGCGCCAATGGGGCGGCTTACAAGGTGGCGCCCGAGGCGCTGTGGGAACTCGGCGCCGAGGTCGTGGCCATCAATGTCGAGCCCAACGGCTTCAACATCAACAAGGAATGCGGTTCGACCCATTCGGCCGGACTGCAGAAGAAAGTGCATGAAGTGCGCGCCGACATCGGCATTGCGCTCGACGGCGATGCCGACCGCGTCGTCATCGTCGATGAAAACGGCGCCATCGTCGATGGCGACCAGATCATGGCGCTGATCGCGGAGTCCTGGCATCAGAGCGGGCGGCTTGCCGGCGGCGGCGTTGTCTCGACCGTCATGTCCAATCTCGGCCTCGAACGCTTCCTGGGCGACATGAAGCTGCAATTGCACCGCACCAAGGTCGGCGACCGCTATGTGGTGGAGCATATGCGCGCGCATGGGCTCAATGTCGGCGGCGAACAGTCGGGCCACATCGTGCTGTCGGATTTCTCGACCACCGGTGACGGGCTGGTGTCGGCATTGCAGGTGCTGGCCTGCATCAAGCGGCAGGGCCGCCCAGTCAGCGAACTGTCGAAGAAGTTCGAGCCGGTGCCGCAGATCCTGAAGAATGTCCGCATCGCCGGCGGCAAGCCGCTCGAGGAAGCCCCGGTCAAGGCCGTCATCGAGGATGCACGCCACCGTCTCGGCAAGGCCGGGCGGCTGGTCATCCGCCCGTCCGGCACCGAGCCGCTGATCCGTGTCATGGCCGAGGGTGACGATCCACAACTGGTCGAGGCGGTCGTCAACGACATCGTCGAGGTGATCTCGGAAACACGCAGCGCCGCCTGATCCCAATCGCGCCCGAAGGACGTCGCGTCCGGTGCGCCCGGAGTGCGTCACGCGCTCCGCTTGCATCGAAGCCCGCCCTCCCGGCGGGCTTTTCGTTGGCCGGAGAACCAGCCTCCGGCTTCGAAATCCTCGTCGAATTCCCTCGGATTTCAGAGATTCGTGGTTAATCGACAGGGTTAAACGGCTTTTAACCTTTGCAATTCATTATCCACGCCTGAAAGCCAATCTTATTCGGGCGCGATCGCGCTCCGGGGTTCCGAGGGGTGACAAGCATGTTCAATACAGCAAGAAAGGCCTTGTTTGCCGCGCTGTTCGCGGGCCTGGCCTGGCCGGTGTTCGCGGCCGACCTTCCAGAACCGGTGGTCGAAGAGGCCCCGCCACCGGTCTACGAGCAGCCGGTCGATGTCGGCGGCTGGTACATCCGTGGCGATATCGGCTATCACAAATCCGATGTCCGCGGCATCGACTATATGACTTACACCGTCGACCCCTGTAACTGTTCGGTCACGCCGGGCAGCAAGAGTTTCGACTATGGCAGGCTTAAGGGCGGTTTCTCGCTCGGCGGCGGCGTCGGCTACAAGATCAACGATCATTTCCGCACGGACCTGACCGCCGACTACTGGTTCAAGTCGAACTTCAACGGCGGTACCTCGGATATCAACGGGACTTCAACCGAAGTATCGAAGATGAGCGCCTTGCTGCTGCTCGCCAACGCCTATGTCGATATCGGCACCTGGCACGGCATCACGCCCTATGTCGGCGCCGGCATCGGCGGCGCGCGCGTCAAGTGGGATGATGTCTACGACCCGAACACCACCGAGCATAATCCCGGAGCATCGAACTGGCGCTTCGCCTATGCGCTGATGGCCGGCGCTTCCTACTGCCTGACCGATAAAATCATCCTCGATGCGGGCTATCGCTTCTCGCATATCCAGGGCGGCCGCATGTTCGAGTGGGACGTGACCAGCTCGGGCCCTGGCTTCGACCGTGGCATCAACACCCATGAAGTGCGCGGTGGCCTGCGCTATCAGTTCGGCGGCAACAACGGGTGCGCCGCACCTGTTGTGGCCTACCAGCCCGAACCCGAGCCGGTCTACACCAAATAGGACTTTCCAGCTCTGATGGTTACGAACCGCCCGGCTCAGCCGGGCGGTTTTCGTTCGTGCGCTAAGTTTCCGTTCGAAATCAATTCGCTAACGCTCTGTTAGCCTTAACCGTGACTTAACCACTATGGTTAACAATGCTTCCTGAAACGATGGCGGCCGCCGTGATTGCAGGCGCCAAATCCGGGAGTCGGGACCATGACACTCACATCGCGTATTGTGCTGGCGGTTGCCGGACTCGGCCTTTTGCCACTGACACCGGCACTCGCCGCCGACTACGATCCGCCGATCTATGTCGACCAGGCGCCTGATTACGTGCCGGTCGAAGTCGGCTCGGGCTGGTATCTGCGCGGCGATGTTTCGTATCTGGCGCAGAAGAGCTTCAAGAACGAGGATTTCGCCTTTACGCCTGCCAGCTTCGACGACAAGGAAGATCCGGTCTTTGCCAGCATCGGCTTCGGCTATCACTTCACCGATTATCTGCGCGCCGATCTCAATTTCGGCTATCTGCCCGGCAACAAGATCGGCATCGGCTATGACGATACGGCGATCGTAACGCCGCCGGCAACTTCGACCGTCGCTTCGGCGTCCCTGACGAATTACGCCTTCACGGGCATGCTCAACGGCTATGTCGATCTTGGCACCTATGTCGGGATAACTCCCTACCTCGGCGCCGGCGTCGGCATCGTGCGCAGCACGCGCAAGCTCTCGGCGAGCTATTTCACCAACAATAGCGACCCCACCGACGATTTCGTCCAGAGCGACGACAAGACCCAATATTCGTTCGCCTATACGTTGAATGCGGGCCTTGCCTATCAGGTGACCAAGAACGTTTCCGTCGACCTGGGCTATCAGTACTTCTCCGCCCCCAGCGCCGAATATGTGACGGCAGCAAGCCTGACCTCCTTTCCCGTTCACAAGGGGATCAGCAATCACCAGGTCAAGCTCGGGCTGCGCTACGACCTCTGGTAGGCTCCGGACGCATCAGGACTTTGACGGCGGATCCGTGCGGTCCGCCGTTTGCGTTTGAAGTCACGACATCCTGATCGCAGAGTGCCAGTATCCTGGCAGCGACAAAAACTTTTCCCTTGACGCCTGAAGCCTGAACGCATATCGCCGTCCGTGGGCCACCCCTCCCCAACGAGGGGCCACTATCTGGAAGGATAGACCACGATGACGACTCCCGCGAAGCCCGGACTCCGTCCGGCAAATCCCAATTTTTCCTCAGGTCCTTGCGCAAAACGCCCCGGCTGGTCGGTCGAGGCACTTAAAAACGCTGCGCTCGGGCGTTCCCACCGTGCCAGGATCGGCAAGACCAAGCTCGAACAGGCGATCGAGCTGACACGGGAAATCCTCCAGGTTCCTGCCGGCTACCGCATCGGCATCGTGCCGGCGTCGGACACCGGCGCGGTCGAGATGGCGCTGTGGTCGCTGCTCGGCGAGCGCGGCGTCGACATGGTCGCCTGGGAGAGTTTTGGCTCCGGCTGGGTCACCGACGTGGTCAAGCAGCTGAAACTCGCGGATGTGCGCAAAATCGAAGCTGGCTACGGCGAATTGCCGGACCTGTCCAAGATCGATTTCGACCGCGACGTGGTCTTCACCTGGAATGGCACCACATCGGGCGTGCGCGTGCCGAACGGCGATTTCATCCCGGCGGACCGTAAGGGCCTGACCATTTGCGACGCCACCTCGGCGGCATTCGCGCAGAGACTCGATTTCGCAAAACTCGATGTCGCCACCTTCTCCTGGCAGAAGGTGCTGGGCGGCGAAGGCGCGCATGGCATGCTGATCCTCAGTCCGCGCGCCGTCGCGCGGCTGGAAACCTACAAGCCGGCCTGGCCGCTGCCGAAAATCTTCCGCCTGACCTCGGGCGGCAAGCTGATCGAAGGCATCTTCAAGGGCGAGACCATCAACACGCCGTCGATGCTGTGCGTCGAGGACTATCTCGATGCCCTTCAATGGGCGAAGTCGATCGGCGGTCTGGATGCGCTGGTCGCCAGGGCGGATGCCAATGCCGCGGTTCTCGACGGTTTCGTCGACAAATCCGCATGGCTCGGCCATCTCGCCGTTGAGCCCGCGACGCGGTCGAACACGTCCGTATGCCTGTCCTTCACCGACCGGCAAGTCGCAGCGCTTGACGCGGACGGGCAGGCGGCGTTCGCCAAGGCTCTCGTCTCGGTGCTCGACAAGGAAGGCGTCGCCTACGACATCGGCTCCTACCGCGACGCGCCTCCCGGCCTTCGCATCTGGTGTGGCGCGACGGTCGAGGCGTCCGACCTCGAAGCGCTATTGCCCTGGCTCGACTGGGCCTTCGCCGCGCAGAAGGCATCGCTGAAAGCGGCTGCCTGAGATTTCGGTGGCGGCCCGCGGGCCGCCCATTCCCCGGATCAATCCCATTTTCAAGGAGGCCGCCATGGCGCCCCGTGTTCTCGTTTCCGACAAACTCTCTCCCACCGCCGTGCAGATCTTCAAGGATCGCGGCGTCGAGGTCGACTATCTGCCCGATCTCGGCAAGGACAAGGAAAAGCTGCTCGAAGTTATCGGCCAGTATGACGGTCTCGCCATCCGCTCGGCGACCAAAGTCACCGAGAAGCTGATCAATGCCGCGACCAACCTCAAGGTCATCGGCCGCGCCGGCATCGGCGTCGACAATGTCGATATCCCGGCGGCCAGCCGCAAGGGTATCATCGTGATGAACACGCCCTTCGGCAATTCGATCACGACAGCCGAGCATGCCGTTGCGATGATCTTCGCGCTTGCGCGCCAGATTCCGGAGGCCAACGCCTCGACCCATGCCGGAAAATGGGAGAAGAACCGCTTCATGGGCGTCGAGATCACCGGCAAGACGCTGGGCGTCATCGGCTGCGGCAATATCGGTTCGATCGTCGCCACACGTGGCGTCGGACTGAAGATGCATGTCGTCGCCTTCGATCCGTTCCTGTCGGACAGCCGCGCCGAGGAGCTCGGCGTCGAGAAGGTCGAGCTCGACGAGCTCTTCGCCCGCGCCGATTTCATCACCCTGCACACGCCGCTGACCGACAAGACGCGCAACATCATCGACGCCGCCGCCATCGCCAAGATGAAGAACGGCGTGCGCATCATCAACTGCGCGCGCGGCGGGCTGATCGTCGAGGCCGACCTCGTCGCGGCGCTGAAGGGCGGCAAGGTGGCGGGCGCCGGCATCGACGTCTTCGAGGTCGAACCGGCGGAGCAGAACGCCCTGTTCGGCATGGACAATGTGGTGGCGACACCGCATCTCGGCGCCTCGACGGCGGAAGCACAGGAAAATGTCGCGCTGCAGGTTGCCGAACAGATGGCCGACTATCTGATCAAGGGCGCCGTCTCCAACGCCATCAACATGCCGTCGATCACGGCGGAGGAAGCACCGCGGCTGAAGCCGTTCGTCAAGCTTGCCGAAGTGCTCGGCGCCTTTGTCGGCCAGGTCACGGAAGATCCGATCAAGGAGGTCGAGATCCTGTTTGACGGCTCGACCGCGACGATGAACACACGCGCCCTGATCAGTGCCGCACTCGCCGGCCTGATCCGGCCGCAAGTCGCCGACGTCAACATGGTGTCGGCGCCGATCATGGTGAAGGAGCGCGGCATCATCGTCGCCGAGGTCAAGCGCGACAAGTCGGGCGTCTTCGACGGCTACATCAAGCTCACTGTCAAGACCGAGCACATGACGCGCTCGATCGCCGGCACCTGCTTCTCGGACGGCAAGCCGCGCTTCATCCAGATCAAAGGCATCAACCTCGATGCCGAGGTCGGCCAACATATGCTCTACACGACCAATGCCGATGCGCCCGGCATTATCGGCCTGCTTGGCACCGTGTGCGGCGAGAACGACGTCAACATTGCCAACTTCCAGCTTGGCCGTAACCGGCCGGGCGGTGATGCCATCGCGCTGCTCTATCTCGACGCGCCGTTCCCGGAAAAAGTGCTGGAGCAGGTGCGGGCGCACAAGTCGATCGACTCGGCCAAACGGCTGCAGTTCGACGTGAGCGCGGTTTAGGCCCACACCGTCGCAATCAGGCGCACGAGACGTCCCGTGTGCGGGCAAGCACGCGGGACGTTTCGTTTAGCCTCGGTTTCAGCCGGCGGACCGCATCCCGCGGCGGACGCTGCCTTACCCGATTCCTGCACAGTTCGGTCCTTCCCGGGCCGTGATTGACCGTGCGAGCTTGGCGCCTGGTCCAAGGATTACTTTTCAACTTCCTGATATATTAGCCGGCGCCGATAAGCATAAAGCCTGGCCTAATCTAACGATTTTGTGATCTGCTTGACGATGCGGATTTCTTTCCGCAGGCTGTCATCAATCGACCCGCCTGGCTTGAACTTAACGGTTTTGGTCATGATTTAACGCGCAACTTCCGGTGCGCGCTCGTTGCTGTCAAGGTGCCTTGGATGGATCATCGCAATACTGTCAGGCTGAATCGGCGCCTTTTCCTTTCATCGGTCGCGATGTTTACGGTCACGGCGACTTCGGCAAGCCTTGCCCGCTCTTTCTCCGGCTCCCTGCCTTGGGCACCCCTGTCGTCAGATCCGCCGATGCAGGTGGTCCCTGGCGGCTGGCAATTTTTCACACCGCAGGAAGCGGCTCTTGTCGAAGCCATCGTCGACCGCATCATCCCCGCCGACGATCTCAGCATGGGCGGCAAGGAGGCGGGCTGCGCCGTCTATATCGACAGGCAGTTGATGGGCGCGTTCGGAACCTCGAGCCGGCTTTATACGCAAGGGCCATTCCTGCCCGCATTGCCGACGCAGGGATATCAGGGTGAGGCCAATCCGGCCCAGCGCTACCGCGTCGGCCTCGCCGCCATCGATGCCTTCCTGAAGCAACGCGACGGCAAGACATTCGCAGAACTGCAGCCGGCCGATCAGGATGCGTTCCTGACGGCCATGGAGGCGGGTAAGATCGAACTGCCCAATGGCGTCAAGGGGCCCGGCTTCTTCGGACTTCTTCTGCAGAACACGATGGAAGGGTTCTTTGCCGATCCGGTCTATGGCGGCAACAAGGACATGGTGTCGTGGCGCATGCTCGGCTTCCCCGGCGCGCGCTATGACTACCGGGACCATGTCAGCAAGCACAATCAGCCCTATCCGCGGCCGCCCGTCTCCATCGAGGGCAGCCCGGAATGGCTGGGCAAGAGGAGCTGACCATGACGACGATACTGCCCCGAAAGGATGTCGTGATCGTCGGCCTCGGCTGGACCGGGTCCATCCTTGCGCATGAATTGACGGACCAGGGCCTCGACGTGCTGGCCATAGAACGCGGTCCATGGCGCGACACGGCCACCGATTTCAACATCGGCTATGCACAGGACGAATTGCGCTACAGCGTGCGGCGCGACCTCTTCCTGCAGCCCGCCGTCGAAACGATGACGATGCGCAACGACCCGTCGCAGACAGCGCTGCCGATGCGCGATTTCGGTTCCTTCCTGCCCGGCAACGGGGTTGGCGGCGCCGGCGTGCACTGGAACGGCCACACCTGGCGATTCTGGGATTCGGACTTCCAGACGAAAACCAACCTGACCAAGCGCTATGGCGCGGCCAGGATCGCGGATCTCCAAGTCGAGGACTGGGGCGTGACCGGCGCCGAAATGGAGCCTTACTACGACCAGTTCGAATATTTGGCGGGCATTTCGGGCAAGGCCGGCAACATCAAAGGCAAACTGCAGGAAGGCGGCAATCCGTTCGAGGATCCGAGGGCGCGGGACTATCCGAACCCGCCGATGGAGATGACCTACGCGCCGACCTTGTTCGCCGATGTCGGCCGGTCGATGGGGCTGCATCCTTTCCCGACGCCGTCAGCCAACATGTCTCGCACCTATGTCAATCCGCTCGGCATCACCATGGGGCAGTGCACCTATTGCGGTTTCTGCGAGCGCTTCGGCTGCGCCAATTATTCCAAATCAAGCGCCCAGACCACCATCCTCCCCGTCCTGATGAAGAAGGCCAATTTCGAGGTCCGGACCGACAGCGAAGTGCTGCATGTCGATCTTACCGCCGGCGGCAAGTCGGCGCGTGGCGTGACCTATGTCGACACGTCAGGGCAGGAATTCTTCCAGCCGGCTGATCTCGTGCTTCTGTGCGCCTACGGGCTGCACAATGCCCGCCTGATGATGCTCTCCGGCATCGGCAAGATCTATGATCCCAACACCGGCGAGGGCACGGTCGGCCGCAATTACTGCTATCAGACCAATGCCGGCGTGCAGGTGTTCTTCGACGACAAGAACTTCAATCCGTTCATCGCGGCCGGCGCGCTCGGCCAGACAATCGACGATTTCAACGGCGACGCTTTCGATCACGGTGCGCTGGATTTCGTCGGCGGCGCGGGCATCAACTGCATCCCCACCAACGGGCGCCCGATCGGCACCAGGCCGACGCTGCCCGGCACGCCGAAATGGGGCGGGGCGTGGAAGAAAGCGACCGTCGAGGGTTACAAGAGCACGCTCGGCTATTCCTCGCAGGGCAGCAGCTACGCCACGCGCACCAACTATCTCGATCTCGACCCGACCTACAAGGATCGCTTCGGCCGGCCGCTGATGCGCATGACGTTCGATTTCCCCGACAACGACATCCGGATGTCGAACTATGTATGCGACCGGATGGAGGACATCGCCAAGGCGTTCGGCGGCAAGCAATACAGCGTCGGCCGCCGCAAGAAGGGCTGGGACAGCGTCCCCTATCAGAGCACCCACAATACCGGCGGCGCCATCATGGGGACCGACCCGAAGAGAAGCGCGGTCAACACCTTCCTGCAAAGCTGGGATGTGCCGAACGTCTTTGTCATCGGCGCGTCGGCCTTTCCGCAGAACGCCGGCAAGAACCCGACGGGAACGGTCGGCGCGCTTGCCTTCCGTGCCGCCGACGCCATCCGCAATCAGTATCTGCGCAATCCCGGCGCACCGCTGGTGCGGGCATGAGAACGCTCACCGCCATCCTCGCCACCGGCGCGGCACTCCTGGCGATCGCTCCGGCAATCGCCGCCGACCAGGCGGACCAGATCATACGCGGTCAGTACCAGGCCGTGCTCGGCGATTGCGCGGGTTGTCACACGAGGCCGGACGGCAAGCCCCTGGCCGGCGGCCTGCCACTGGAAACGCCGTTCGGCACACTGGTGCCGCCCAACATCACGCCCGACCACGAGACGGGCATCGGCAATTGGTCGGAAGACGATTTCCGCAACATGATGAAGACCGGCATCGGCCACAATGGCGTGCGGCTCTACCCCGCCATGCCATATCCCGCCTATACCAAGATGAACGAGCAGGACATTTCCGACCTCTGGGCCTATCTCACCACGGTCGAGCCGGTGCCGAACAAGGTGCAGGCCAACCAGCTGCCGTTTCCCCTGAACATCCGGCTGGCGATGTGGGGCTGGAATCTCCTCAACTTCACCGAAAGCACTTTCACGCCGGATCCCTCCAAGTCGGCGGAATGGAACCGCGGCGCCTATATCGTGCAGGGGGCGGGGCACTGCGGCACCTGCCATACACCCAAATCCTTCCTCGGAGCCGACCAGGACAGCGGTTTTCTGCAAGGGGCGTCGCTGCAGGGCTGGTTTGCGCCCGACATCACCAACAATGCCCAATCCGGCCTTGGGAAATGGTCGCAGGAGGATCTGGTTACCTACCTCAAGACCGGCGTCAACGCGCATTCGATCGCGTCCGGTCCGATGGCCGAGGCCGTCGAAAACTCGACCTCGAAAATGACGGATCCGGACCTCAAGGCTGTTGCCGTCTATCTCAAGAGCCTGGGCTCGGACACCGGCAATGCGCAAGCGCCAAAGCCGGACGAGGCGCGGATGGCCGCGGGCGAGGCGATCTACCATGACAATTGTTCGGCCTGCCATGGTGACGATGGTGCCGGGGCCGGAGCTCTGTTCCCGCCGCTCGTCGGCAACTCGATCGTGGCGCAAAACAATCCCGAAACGCTTGCCCGGGTGGTTCTCGCCGGAAGCCAGGCTGTCCATACGGCCGGCGCGCCGACGACACCTGCCATGCCTTCGCTCGCATGGCGCCTGAAGGACCAGGAAGTCGCCGACGTGCTGACCTATGTGCGCGGCAGCTGGGGCAATTCCGCTCCGGCGGTCTCATCCGACGATATTGCGGCGGTGCGCAAGGAATTGGTGCGGTAGCACTTTACCGGCGGGCCGGCACGGCCATCCTTCGCCCGCTATATTCGGCAAGCGCGATGCCGCCCAGCACGAGCACGAGTGCCAATGCCTGATAGAGCTGGAACGTCTCGCCGACGATCAGCACCGAAAGCAGCGTGCCGAAGATCGGCACCAGATTGATGAACAGGCCGGCGCGGTTGGCGCCGATCAGCTCGTTGCCCCTGATGTAGAGGATCTGCGAGATGACCGAGGCGCCGATCGCGGTGTAGACGATGACTGTCCAGCCGCGCGCATCGGGCACGATGACCTTGCCGGCGGCTATTTCCCACAGGACAAAGGGCAGCGAGGTGATCAGCGCCGCGACCGACAGGGACAGCATCAGGCTCTGCCAACGCATCACCGGCTTCAGGCGCAGGCCGACCGAATAGCCGCTGTAGAGGATGACGGCGACCAGCATGATGGCGTCGCCGAAATTGAGCTCCAGCGTCAGCAGCCGGCGCGGGTCGCCATGGCAGGCGGTCAGGATCACGCCGGCGATGGTCAGCACGACGCCAGCAATCTGCGCCCAGCTTACGCGCAGGCGGAAGAAGATGAAATTGGCTGTCATGATCAGGATCGGCATCGCCGCCTGTTCGATCGAAACGTTGATCGCCGTCGTGTAGTTGAGCGCCGTGTAGAAGATGGTGTTGAACAGAGTGAAGCCGCTGGCGCCCAGCGCCGCCAGGACGAGCCAGTGCCGGCGCACCACCGGCCAGTCCTCCCGGATTGTCCGCCAGCCGATCGGCAGCAGGATCGCTACCGCCAGCACCCAACGCAGGAAGACCAGCGTCATCGGCGAGACATGATCGACAGCCAGCTTGCCGGCCACCGAATTGCCGCCCCACAGCAAGGTGGTGAGCAGCAGGAATATGTAGGCGCTTCGATGCATGGCGGCATTCCGGCCGCGGCGGATGCGCCGCGGTGTTTGTCGGCCTATTGCCCCGGTCGGTCCAAGTAAATGATGTCAAAGCCGAAAATTGTTGTGCCTCAGGGCATTTTCGGCGGCAAAGAAAGGTCGCGCTCGCGAGGTCTTGACGCTATAGAGGCCTGTCGTTTCGAACCATATCCAAGCCGCTCGGCGGCGTCTCAAGGGAAAAGAAACATGGCCAATGTGGTGGTCGTCGGCTCGCAGTGGGGCGACGAAGGCAAGGGCAAGATCGTCGACTGGCTGTCGGAGCGTGCTGACGTCGTGGTGCGTTTTCAGGGCGGCCACAATGCCGGCCACACGCTGGTCGTCGACGGCAAGGTCTACAAGCTGTCGCTATTGCCGTCCGGTGTCGTGCGGCAGGGCAAGCTGTCCATCATCGGCAATGGCGTGGTCTTCGATCCGCACGCTTTCGTGGCCGAAGTCGCCAAGCTCAAGGCACAGGGCGTCGAAGTGACGCCCGATCGCCTGAAAATAGCCGAAAACACAGCGCTTATCCTGTCGCTGCACCGGGAGCTGGATGGATTCCGCGAGGACGCCGCCTCAAATTCCGGGACGAAGATTGGCACGACCCGCCGCGGTATCGGCCCCGCCTATGAGGACAAGGTGGGCCGGCGCGCGGTTCGGGTGATGGATCTGGCGGATTTGGAAACACTGCCCCTGAAGGTCGACAGGTTGCTGACGCACCACAATGCGCTGCGCCGCGGGCTTGGCCATGCCGAAGTCACGCATGAGGCGATCATGAGTGAATTGACGTCGGTCGCCGACGAGATCCTGCCCTATATGGACCGTGTCTGGAAAGTGCTGGACGACAAGCGCCGCGCCGGCGAGCGCATCCTGTTCGAGGGTGCGCAAGGCACGCTGCTCGATATCGACCACGGCACCTATCCCTTCGTCACTTCGTCCAACACCGTGGCCGGGCAGGCGGCCGCCGGCTCCGGCGTCGGGCCTAGCGCCATCGGCTATGTGCTCGGCATCACCAAGGCCTACACGACGCGCGTTGGCGAAGGTCCGTTCCCAACCGAACAGAAGAACGAGATCGGCGAGTTCCTCGGCACGCGCGGTCACGAATTCGGCGTCGTCACCGGGCGCAAGCGCCGCTGCGGCTGGTTCGACGCGGTGCTGGTGCGCCAGGCCGTCGCCGTCAACGGCATCAAAGGCATCGCGCTGACCAAGCTCGACGTGCTCGACGGGCTGGACGAGATCAAAGTCTGCACCGGCTACCGGCTCGACGGCGAGATGATCGATTATCTGCCGGCCAGCCAGGGCGCGCAGGCCCGCGTCGAACCGGTCTACGAGACGCTGGAGGGGTGGAAAGGCACCACCGCCGGCGCGCGCAGCTGGAACGATCTGCCGGCCCAGGCGGTCAAGTATGTCCGTTATATCGAGGAGTTGATCGGCGCGCCGGTCGCACTCCTCTCCACCAGCCCGGAACGGGACGACACGATACTTGTGACCGACCCGTTTCAAGACTAGTTTCTGAAGCCTTTCCGGACATCGCGGCTGATTTGCGGGGGCCGGCGCGGGAGCAAAAATACAGGTCGACTGAAGCATGGCAGATTTCGTTGCTGTTCTGAAAAAGGCGCTCGACAGGCACGGCGACGAGACGCCTGACAAGCGTACGCGCATCTACGACAGCGTGCGTGCCATGCTGGTGAAGAAGCTTGCGGATTATTCGCCGCCGCTCGCCGCCGAGGCAATAGCCAAGCAGAAGCGCACGCTGGAGGACGCCATTGCGAGCGTCGAACGCGACTACGCCAAAAGCGTGCCGGAAACGGACCCGCTCGCCGAGCTGGAACACATCTTTTCCTCCATCGACCGCAACAAGAATCAACCGAGTCACACGCGCCAGCCGGCGAAGGCGGAGCCCGTCCGACCGGCGCCGCCCGCCGCCAGGCCGGAGCCTTATCGCCCCGCGCCACCGCCCGAGCGGCCCGCGCCACCACCCGCCGCCAAGGCCGAGCCAAGCTGGCAAAAGCCCCTACCGGCGCAATCAGCAGCCCCGAACCTTGCCGACCCGAACCTTGCCGACCATGCCCTGCCTGTCCTGGACGCGGACCAGAACGACGAGCACGCCGATGTCTTCCCGAACGACGAGGAACCGGCGGAGGCTGACACCTTCCAGCGTCCGCGCCCGGCCGAGCGCAAGCGCAGCTATGGCGGGCTGATCGCCGCCGTCGTCGCGTTGCTGGTCATTGCTGGCGGTGGCTATGGCATTTGGCTGAACAAGGACGCCTTCGGCAAGATGCTGGGCCTGGGCGGCAGCAAGGTTGTTGCCAAGATCGAGCCGGTGAAATCGGCGCCGGCCAAGCCGGCCAAGCCGGCGACCGACGTCGCGCCGCCACCGGCGCCCGCGACAGGCGCCGAAGGGACGAAATTCACGCAACGATTGACGCCTGGAGGCGGCGAAACCGACCCTGGCCCGGCCGGAGGACAAAGCGGCGTAGGCGAGGGTGAATCCGTCGCCGCGCTGACGACGCCGCCGCCGGCAACGCCGCCGCCGGCAATACCGCCACCGGTCAGTCCGCCCCCGATCACTGGCGCGCCCGCCGCGGCGGCGCCTGCCGCAACTCCACCCGCGGGCGGCACCGCGCCCGCGACACCCCCCGCCAACGGAACCGCACCCGCGGCCCCGGCCAATGCCGCCGCCACGCCGCCGGCACCGGCGGGCACGACACCAGCGGCTCCCGCTCCCGCTCCCGCTCCGGCGCAAGCCTCGGTGCCGGTCGGCCAGAAGGCGATCTTCTATGAGGAGCGCACCAGCACCGCGCAGGGTTCGGCCGAACCCGGCAGCATCGTCTGGTCGCTGGTGCAGGAATCGCCCGGCGGCGACCTGCCGCCCGAGCCGGCAATCCGCGCTGAGGCGACCATCCCGGGCAAGGATATCCAGTTGCGCATGACCATCCGCCGCAACACCGACCGGACGCTGCCGGCCAGTCACATCATCGAGATGATCTTCCTGACGCCCGACGGCTTCGAAGGTGGTGGCGTCGACAACATATTGCGCGTCGCCATGAAGAGTTCGGAGCAGGACGCCGGCAGTCCGCTGATCGGAATTCCGGCCAAGATCGCCGACGGCTTCTTCCTCGTCGCGCTCAACGACACCAAGGCCGACGAGGACGCCAACATGACCTTGCTGCGCGGCCAGGACTGGATCGACGTGCCGGTGGTCTACAAGACCGGACGGCGGGCGCTGCTGACCATGGAAAAGGGCATTCCCGGCGAGAAGGTGTTCGACGAGGCGATCAAGGCCTGGCAGGCCAAGACAGCGGGTTGAGAGGGCCGGGATCCGTAATCGTCGCCTTCGTTCAGAAACCCTGAAATAGCATGTCGAGCGCGGCGATAATGTCGTCGTGGTGCTTTGTCAGGTTCATCCGACTTTCACCCAGTTCGCTCGCTGGAACGGTGGCGATCAGGTGAGTCGCCATTACCAGTTTTCGGCCATTGATCTCGAAAATCGGATGAAGTTTTCGCATCGGCGGCGGCACCGTCGCGACCGGGAGAAGCGGGACGACCGCCCGCGTCTTGAAGTTGTCGAGCAGATCGGATTGAACGTCCAGCAAATAGCTGCCTTCGACGCGACCGGCAAAGACGTCATGGCGAGCCATCAGAACTGCCGATATTCTTCCAACGGAATGCCGTGCTTTTCGACGTAATCGTTCCACGCATCAATCGTGGCGCGGTTCTCAAGCTTCCACAGTCGCGTTTTTTCGGCCGCCACCGCTTCCGCGATGCCAGCTTCCGCGGCGCGCGAGACATTCACGTCAAGCCCTTTGGCTTCCCTCATGAGGTTCGAGTCGATCGACAGGTTTGCTGGCTGACGGATCGCATTCAAAGCAATCTTGCGCATAATAGCCTCCGCGACATGCGCATAATGTATGCGCACTCTCGTGCGGAAGCAACAATCAAGGGTCAGGTTGCAGGTTGCCTAACCCTCCATCTCCTCGCGCAGCATCTCCAGTTCCAGCCATTCTTCCTCGAGCGCGGCGAGCGTCGCACGCTCCTTGTCGAGGGCGGCGATGGTCTTCTGGAACGAGGCCGGATCACGTTCGTAATAGGCCGGATCGGCAATATGGTTCTCCAGCCGCGAGATCGATGCGGTCACGGCCTCGATCTTCTTGGGCAACGAGTCGAGCGCGAATTTCTGTTTGAACGACAGTTTCTTCGCCGGTCCCTTTGGCGTTGCCGGCTCGCTCTTGCCCAGTGCCGACGCTTCGCCGGGCTCGGCCTTGGCCCGCGCCTTGCGGTCGTCGAGCCTGGTGCCGCCGCGCTGGGCCAGCATGTCGGAATAACCGCCGGCATATTCGACCCAGCGGCCGCCGCCGTCCGGCGCGACGATGCTGGTGACGGTGCGGTCGAGGAAGTCGCGGTCGTGGCTGACGAGGATGACGGTGCCGGCAAAACCCGCGACCAGTTCCTGCAGCAGTTCCAGCGTCTCCATGTCGAGATCGTTGGTCGGCTCATCGAGCACCAGGAGGTTCGCCGGCCGGGCCAGCACGCGCGCCAGGATCAGCCGCGCCCGCTCGCCGCCGGAAAGCTCGCGCACCGGGGTGCGCGCCTGCTCCGGCTTGAACAGGAAATCCTTCATGTAGGAGACGACATGGCGCTGTTCGCCGTTGATGACCAGGTTTTCGCCGCGGCCGTCGGTGAGATATTGCGCCAGCGTCTCCTGCGGATCGACCGCTTCGCGCTTTTGGTCGAGCGTGGCGATTTCCAGATTGGTGCCGAGCCGTACCGAGCCCGCATCCGGCGCCAATTCGCCGGTCAGCATCTTCAGAAGCGTCGTCTTGCCGGCGCCGTTCGGCCCGACAAGGCCGACGCGGTCGCCGCGCTGGATGCGGGTCGAGAATCCCTTGACCACGGTGAGATCATCAAAACTCTTCTCGATGTTTTTCGCCTCGATCACCAGCTTGCCGGATTCGGCGGCGTCGCTCGCCACCATGGTCGCAGTGCCTTCGGCGCCGCGATGGCCGCGAAAGCGCTGGCGCATGGTCTGCAACTCGCCCAGCCGGCGCATGTTGCGCTTGCGCCGCGCCGTCACGCCGTAGCGCAGCCAGTGCTCCTCGCGCACGATCTGGCGGCCGAGCTTGTGCTGCTCGCGCTCTTCCTCTTCCAGCACCAGGTCGCGCCATTCCTCGAAATAGCCAAAACCCTTGTCCAGCCTGCGGGTCTGGCCACGGTCGAGCCAGACAGTGGCGCGCGACACGCGCTCGAGAAAGCGGCGGTCGTGCGAGATGACGATGAGCGCCGAGGAGGTGCGGACGAGTTCCTCTTCCAGCCATTCGATGACCGACAGATCGAGATGGTTGGTCGGCTCATCAAGCAGTAGAATATCAGGTTCCGGCGCCATGACGCGGGCAAGGGCGGCGCGTCTGGCCTCGCCGCCGGACAGGTCGCCCGGCCGCTCCTCGCCCGACAGGCCGAGATGCTCCATCAGGTAGCTGGCGCGGTAGGGATCGTCGGCAGGCCCGAGCCCGGCCTCGACATAGGCCCGCACGGTGGCAAAACCTTCCATGTCGGGCATCTGCGGCAGATAGCGGACAGTCGCCGAAGGCTGGCGGAACACCTCGCCGTCCTGGGGCTCAATGAGGCCGGCGGCGATCTTGAGCAGCGTCGATTTACCCGATCCGTTGCGGCCGACCAGCGCGATCTTGTCGCCGGCCGAAGCGGTCAAGGCGGCGCCGTCGAGCAGCGGCGTGCCGCCGAAGGTCAGTTTTATCCCGTCGAGATTGAGAAGAGGCGGGGCCATGTCAGCTTTCGGGCAAGGGATAGGGATGGGCGAGCAGCAGCGCTCGGCCGCGGCCAAGCGCGATTTCGAGGCGGCCGTTGACCTCGTTGGAGATGGTCAGTGACGATCCGAAAGCCACTTCGACCTGGTTGAGCGGCCATTTGGCGCCGGTGACGGTCAGGCCAGCCAGTTCGGAAAAGCCAAGGATCGAAAACAGCGTGCCGTCGTCGTAGTCGAAGCCAGCCGCTCCGTTGAGCAGGGGGACGCCTTCCTGGGCCCCGCTGGTCAAAAGCACGTCGGTTCCCGCCTCGGCCAGGCGTAGGCCGAGCGCCAGATGCAGGAAGGCGTGATCGGCCCGCTTGCCGCCGAAGGCGCCCACCAGCACAAGGCGGGTTGCCCCGCGCTCGAGTGCCGCCGCGATCGCGAGTTCGCCGTCGGTCTTGTCCTTCTCCGCCGGGAAGGTTTGGCGGGTCACAGCGGCGAGGTTGGCGGGCAGATCGGCCGGAACCGAATCGAAGTCGCCTACCCACAGTTCCGGCACAACGCCCAGCATCCGTGCATGGCCGATGCCGGCGTCGGCGGCGATGACGCGCGAGCCTTCGACCTGGCGGTCGAGCCGGGGCGTGCGGATGAGATCGCCGCCAAGCAGGATGGTGAATGTGCTCATATCCCGTCGCCCTTACCAGCCCGGCACGGGAAACGGAAGGCGGCAAACTCCCACTTGCGCGGTTCGGCGGCCGGGCCTATGTGTCGAAACGCTCTAACGGGGTGCCGGCTGCGATGTTCGCGGACCGGCTGAGAGGCAGTCTCGCCAACCCGCTGAACCTGATCCGGTTTGTACCGGCGGAGGGATTAGACGTTTCGGACAGTCCGACGCCTCAATTCCTTGTCACGTGAACGAAAGGAGGCGCCGATGCGCACGCTTTTATATTCTCTTTGCACAGCCATGGTTGTGGTGCTGTCCGGCCCGGCCGTGGCCAAGGACAAGCTCACCGTCTACACCTATGAGAGCTTCACAGCCGACTGGGGTCCTGGCCCGGTGGTGAAGAAGGAATTCGAGGCCGAATGCGGCTGTGATGTCGAATTCGTTTCGGTCGCCGACGGCGTGGCCCTGCTCAACCGCGTCAAGCTCGAAGGGGCATCCACCAAGGCCGATATCGTGCTCGGCCTCGATACCAATCTCACCGCCGATGCCAAGGCTTCGGGCCTGTTCGCGCCACATGGCGCGGTGACCGGTATCAATGTGCCTGGCGGCTGGAGCGACGATACTTTTGTCCCGTTCGACTACGGCTATTTCGCTGTCGTCTATGACACGCAGAAGCTCAAGACGCCGCCCAAGAGCCTGAAGGAGCTGGTCGAAGGCAGCGCCGACGACAAGATCGTCATCCAGGATCCGCGCACCTCGACGCCCGGGCTCGGCCTGCTGTTGTGGGTGAAGTCGGTCTATGGCGACAAGGCGCCGGAAGCCTGGGCCAAGCTCAAGACGAAGGTGTTGACCGTGACGCCGGGCTGGAGCGAAGCCTATGGCCTGTTCACCAAGGGTGAGGCGCCAATGGTGCTGTCCTACACCACCTCGCCGGCCTACCACATGGTCGCAGAGAAGACCGAGCGCTACCAGGCGGCCTCATTCGATGAGGGTGAATATCTCCAGATCGAGGTAGCCGGCATCACCACGACCGGAGCCAAGAACCCGCTGGCGGAAAAGTTCATGGCCTTCATGATCGGGCCGAAGTTCCAGGACGCCATCCCCGAGACCAACTGGATGTTCCCGGCCGGCAAGACCGACAAGCCGCTCAACCCGGCCTTCGACAAGCTGGTCAAGCCGACCAAGACCTTGCTGTTCAGCCCCGAGGAGGTCGCCGCCAACCGCAAGGCCTGGGTGGATGAATGGCTGGCGGTGGTGAGCAAGTAGTTTGAGACAAACTGATCGAAGATAACCGCTCTACGGTGCCCCCCTCTGTCCTGCCGGACAGAAGGGGGGCGCGAAGGATCGCAATTCTCTGTAAGTGTCGCGATGTAAGTGTCGCGATCCTAAAACTGACGGCCCAGCATGCAACGCGCGTCTTCTGATCCCCGCGTCACCGCCGGCGTCATCGCGCTTATGGCAATCGCCCTTTTGATCGGTGGCGCGTTTGCCGGCCTGCTCGTCGAAGGCGCCGGTGACCTTTCGGGCGCCTGGGCAGCCTTCGATCCCTATCTGCTGCGCGTCGTGCGCTTCACGCTGTGGCAGGCAGGCCTCTCGACGCTTCTTTCGGTCCTCCCGGCATTGTTCGTGGCGCGGGCGCTGTCGCGGCATCCGCGCTTTTTCGGCCGCGCCTTCATCCTGCAGCTCTTCGCCGTGCCGCTGGCGCTTCCGGCGATCGTCGCGGCACTCGGCATCCTGGCGCTCTACGGCCGCGCCGGCTATTTCGCCGGTCTATTCAGCGCGGTCGGCGGCCAGGGCTGGCCGGGCATCTACGGGCTCTCAGGCATTCTGGTCGCCCATGTCTTCTTCAACCTGCCGCTCGGCGTGCGGCTGTTCCTCGAAGCGCTGCAGACCATACAGGCCGACCAATGGCGGCTGGCGAACCAGCTCGGCATGGGCGCGGGGCCGGCATTCCGGCTGATCGAATGGCCGACGCTGCGCGCCGCCTTGCCCGGCGTCGCCGGGCTGGTCTTCATGCTCTGCATCACATCCTTCACCATCGTGCTGACGCTTGGCGGCGGACCGGCGGCGACGACGCTGGAGGTCGGCATCTACCAGGCATTGCGCTTCGATTTCGATCCCGCGCGAGCCGTTGCACTGACATTGCTGCAGATCGGCTTGACCTTCATCATCGTGCTGGCGCTGACGCGGCTCGGCGCCAATGTCGTCGGCGACACCAACCTGCCGGTCGCGCCGCGCCGCTATGTCTCGGTCAAGGCCACCGAGGCGTGGCTGAATGGAGCGTTCATCGCGCTGGCGCTGCTGTTCGTTGTCGGGCCCATGGCGGCCACCGTGGTCGCCGGACTTGGCGCCGATCTCGGCCAGCTGGCCGGCGAGGCCACTGTCCGGCAGGCGACACTGACCAGTGCTGCGCTGGCCTTCCTGTCGGCCCTGCTTTCGGTGATGCTGTCGCTGGCCCTGACCATGGCGCGCCGGGCGCTGGCGCTGGATCGCCGCGCCGGACCAAGAACAGTGCTCGAATATGCCACGGATACCGGCGCGGGGTTTGTCCTGGTCGTGCCGCCGATCGTCATCGGCGCCGGCTGGTTCCTGCTGCTGCGCCATGCCGGCGATGTCTTCGCCATCGCTCCGGTCATGGTCGTCACCGTCAATGCGGTTATGGCGATGCCTTTCGCGCTGCGCGCCGTCCGCCCCGCCTATGATGCGGGGAGCGAACGCCACGAACGGCTCTGCGCGCAACTTGGGATTTTCGGCTGGACCAGGCTGCGGCTGATCGACTGGCCATCGCTGCGGCGTCCGCTCGCCACCGCCTTTGCCTTCGCCATGGCGCTGTCGCTCGGCGATCTCGGGGTCATCGCGCTGTTCGGCAGTGATTCCGTGCAGACCTTGCCCTACCTTCTCCTGGCGCGCATGGGCAGCTATCGTACCGAGGATGCCGCCGGCCTAGCGCTGCTGCTCGGCCTCGTCTGCCTGGCTCTGGTCATGGCGGCCCACTGGATGGGCAGGGAGAAGAACCGGGATGCCTGACGGGGCGGCCAGCAGGCTTGAAAGAGGCGCTTCGGTGCGGCTGGACAAGGTATCGTTCAGTTATGGCGAAGCGCCGCTCGTTTTCGATGTTGATTTCGCCGCGACAAAGATCATCGCCATCATGGGACCGAGCGGCTCGGGGAAGTCGACGTTGCTCAACCTGGTCGCCGGGTTCGAGACACCCCGGTCCGGCCGGGTGCTGATCGGTGGGACGGATGTCAGCGCCCAGCCACCCTCGGCGCGGCCGGTGTCGATGGTGTTCCAGGAGAACAATCTGTTTGCCCATCTTTCCGTCGAGCAGAATGTCGGGCTCGGCCGCTCGCCGTCGCTGCGGCTGACCGAGGCCGACCGCACTGATATCGCGGAGGCGCTTCTGCGCACCGGTCTTGCCGGCAAGGAGAAGCGGTTGCCGCGCGAACTTTCCGGTGGCGAACGGCAGCGCGTTGCCCTGGCGCGCGTGCTGGTGCGCGACCGCCCAGTGCTGTTGCTCGATGAACCGTTCGCTTCGCTCGGGCCGGCCTTGCGCGACGACATGCTCGACCTGGTTGCCGGGGTTCATGCCGAACGTGGGATGACGGTGCTGTTCGTGACGCACCAGCCGCAGGATGCCCGGCGCATCGGCCAGAATGTGGTGTTTCTGGACAATGGCGCTGTTGCGGCGACCGGCAAGGCGGACGATTTCTTTGCCGGGGCTGGTCCGGAGGCATTCCGACGCTACATCGGTTCAGGTGCTGGGGATGCCGTATCACGAGATATTGCCCGGAAGCGGACATAATTTACGGTCAAACCAGCTCAGGGCGATGGGGCGCTTGCTTGCCATGGTCAAAGTAGTGTGGCTAGGTCCGCCCTACTGGTCCGGCACACGCCGTGATTTGCCTACACCATCCGCCGCGCGCCTCGAGGGACGCGTGACGGATGGTGTAGCAGTTTGTTTTTTGCGCATGACACGTTCCGAAGATCGCCTCCGATTTTCGTGGTCATGCGCCGGGACCTGAAAGGAAGCCGTTCTGGCGATCGGCGTTGACAGACCAAGAAGGAATCCGCTGGTGCGCTTTCTGGCGCTGGCCGGCTTTGCCGTGGCCTTGGCAAGCTGCCAGATGTTCACGCCTCCGGAAGTCCAGGAATCCGGCTTCCAACCATCCGACAAGCCGATCACGGTCGACAATGTCGCCGCCAACAACAAGCTTGCCGAACTGGCCAAGGCACAGCATCCGCGCATCCTAGCGACCTATGGCGGCGAATATTCCGATCCCAAACTCGAGCGCATGGTCGCCAAGGTCGTCGGCAATCTGACCGTGGTGTCGGCGAACCCGACCCAGACCTATCGCATCACCATCCTCAATTCGCCCAATGTCAACGCCTTCGCGTTGCCGGGCGGCTATCTCTACGTCACACGCGGCCTGCTGGCGCTGGCTAATGATTCGTCCGAGCTCGCCGCTGTCATCGCCCATGAGATGGGCCACGTCACAGCCAATCACGGCTTGCAACGCCAGCAGCTGGAGGCCGAGGAAGGCTTGGCGACAAAGGTGGTCTCGGATGTGCTTGGCGACAGCCCGACCGCCAAGGCGGCACTCATCCGTGGCAAGCTCCGGCTGGCGCAGTTCTCGCGCAACCAGGAGTTGGAAGCAGACGCCATCGGCATCAAGTCGATCGGCGAGGCCGGCTATGACCCTTACGCCGCCGGCCGATTCCTGCAGTCGATGTCGGCCTACACCGATTTCCGTTCGATCAGCGGTGCCACCGACGCCAGTCTGGATTTCCTGGCCACGCATCCCAACACGCCGCAGCGCATCGACCTGGCGCAGCGCCACGCCCGCCAGTTCGGCGCGCCGGGTGTGGGCACGCGCGACCGCGATTCCTTCCTCGCCGGCATAGACGGCCTGCTCTATGGCGACACGCCGGAGGAAGGCTATGTGCGGGGCGAGACCTTCCTGCATCCGGGCCTCGGCGTGTCGTTCACGGTGCCGGATGGCTTCATTATTGACAATTCGGCGGCGGCGGTGACGGCGACCGGACCAGGCGACATAGCGATCCGCTTCGATGGCGTTTCGATCGACAAGAACCGCTCCTTGACCGACTACATCAGAAGCGGCTGGGTGGCTGGCCTTGACGACAGCACCGTCAAGCAGGAAACGATCAACGGCAATGACGCCGCGACCGCGCATGCCGGCGCGCAAGGCTGGCAGTTCGACATCGCGGTGATCCGTGCCGGCGGCCAGGTCTATCGGCTGCTGACAGCGGCCCCTTCGGCCAGCACTTCGCTGGATACGGTGGCGCGGTCGGTCAGCGGGTCGTTCCGGACCCTGAGTGCCGCGGAAAAGGCGGCGCTCAAGCCGCTGCATATCCGCGTGCTCACCGTGCAGCCCGGACAGACCATGGGCTCGCTTGCCGCGCAAATGGTGGGCGTCGATCGCAAGCTCGACCTGTTCCGGGTGCTCAATGCGTTGTCGCCGGGGGCCGCGGTCTCGGCCGGTGACAAGGTCAAGATTGTCACCGACAAGTAGCCCGTTGTTGCCGGGATCTTAGAGCGGTTCAGCGTTTGGTTTCTACGCAGTTCCGAACGGAAAACCGCTACGCCCTTTGCTTTAGGCTGCTGTCGCCAGAAATTCCGGATTCTGCTTCACCAGCGCGACTTTGAGCTTTTCCATGGCGCGCGCCTCGATCTGGCGGACGCGTTCCTTGGAGATGCCGAGTGTCTCACCGAGTGCCTCGAGCGTCGCGCCCTCGTCGGTCAGCCGCCTTTCCTCGATGATGCGCAGTTCGCGGGCGTTGAGGGCGGCGAGAGCGGCTTTCAGCCAGAGCGAGCGGCGCGCGACGTCGATCTTGTCGCCGACGATCTCGTCGGGCAGCGGGTCGTCCGAAACCAGGAAATCCATCCGTTCGGTGGCGCCCGAATCATCGGCAAGCGGCACGTTGAGCGAGGAATCCGGCGCCGACAGCCGCGAATCCATCATCGCCACGTCAGCTTCGGAAACGCCGAGCGCCACCGATACTTCGCGATAGAGGGTTTCGTTGGAAAGCGGCTCGGCGCCGTTTGCCAGACGGGCACGCAAACGCCTGAGATTGAAGAACAGCGCCTTTTGCGCCGAACTCGTGCCGCCACGCACGATCGACCAATTGCGCAGAATGTAGTCCTGCATCGAGGCGCGAATCCACCAGGTCGCATAGGTCGAAAACCGCACCTCCCGTTCCGGCTCGAAGCGGGCGGCGGCTTCCAGTAGGCCGACATGCCCTTCCTGGATCAAATCGCCGAGCGGCAGGCCGTAATGGCGGAATTTGGAGGCCATGGAAATGACCAGCCGCATATGGGCCACGGTTATGCAGTGCAACGCATTCTGGTCGTTGTCCTCCTTCCAGAGCAAGGCCAGCCGATGCTCTTCGTCCCGTTCGAGGTAAGGAGCCTTCATTGCCGCGCGGACCATTATCCGTCCTGCCGTGTCTTCCATCATGAGGCGCTCCCTGGCTCAGGCGATGCGAATGACGTCTGCTTGTAGGCGCCGGGTTGAAATCGCTGCGTCGTGCCCTACAACAGCCAAAACTGCCACGCGCGAGAAAGGTTCCGCTGGCGCGGGCAGCGAAGCTATCCTGCGCGCGCGATTTCAGCACAGTTGCCCTTTTGAATGCGCGAAGAAATCCATTTTGGAGAATATGGTTTCGGAAATTCGTTGTTTTTGAAATTCGATTCCTTATTCTTTCTGCTGACATCTGGCATTTTTCAGCCCTCACAACATGCCTGACATCAGGCCAAGGATGGGATCACAGAAAAATGAAATGGCTCAAGTCGCTTATCGTCGCTGGAACGCTGCAGGCCCTGGCCGTCGCATCGGGCCATGCCGGTGCCAATCTCGACCAGATCAAGCAGGCTGGCGTCATCAAGATCGGGACGGAAGGCACCTATGCGCCCTTCACCTATCATGATGCGTCCGGCGCGCTGGTCGGCTTCGACGTCGAAATCGCCAAGGCGATCGGGGAAAAGCTCGGAGTCAAGGTCGAGTTCCTCGAAGGTAAGTGGGACGGGCTGATCGCCGGTCTCGACGTCAAGCGCTACGACGCCGTCATCAACGAGGTCGGCATCACCGATGCGCGCAAGGCCAAGTACGATTTCTCCGATCCCTACATCGCCTCCAAGGCGGTGCTGATCGTGCGCGGCGACAACACCGACATCAAGACTTTCGCCGATCTCAAGGGCAAGAAGTCGGCGCAGTCGCTGACCTCCAATTTCGGCAAGCTGGCCGAGGCGAATGGCGCAGAGCTTGTCGGCACCGATGGCTTCGACCAGTCGATCCAGCTGCTTCTGACCGGCCGTGCCGACGCCACCATCAACGACAGCCTGTCCTTCCTCGACTTCAAGAAGCACAAGCCCGACGCCAATGTGAAGATCGCAGCGCAAGAGGAAAACGCCGATTATTCCGGCGTCATCGTGCGCAAGGGCGATCCCGAGCTGGTCGCGGCCATCAATAAGGCGCTGGCCGACATCAAGGCCGACGGCACCTATCAGAAGATCGCCGACACCTATTTCGGCCAGGACGTTTCGAAGTAAATCACGCAGCGGGGCCGGTTCGGTCCCGCAACCCATCCAGCGCGGCGGGCCGTCTTTGACGGCTCGCCGCTTTTGTCGTGGTATGGCGCCTGCATTCGCACTTCGGTCACACTGCCTCGTCTAAAGCGCGTCGCGCCGAAACGGATTCATGCGACGCGCTTCAGGTCTTTGTCTATATGCATGTCGTTCCCCCAAAACCGGGGTCACCTTTGGGCGACATGCATCTGGAGCGGTTCAGCGTTTGATAGAATCGTTGATCCGCTCTAACTCTTTGTTTCTTCGCAATTCCGGACGGAAAACCGCCACGCACTTTTCCTGGAATTGCTCTGGTCTGGAGGGTCTTTCGTGCTGCACTGGCTGCAACTGATGCTGGAGTCACTGCCTTCGCTGCTCTGGGCCGCCTTGATCTTCACCGTGCCGTTGACGCTACTGTCCTTCGTCCTTGGCCTGACAGTCGGCCTCGGCGCGGCACTCGGCCGGCTGTTCGGGCCGAGGCCGCTGGTCGCGCTGGTGCGGTTCTATGTCTGGATCTTCCGCGGCACGCCGCTTCTGGTGCAGCTGTTCCTGATCTTCTATGGCCTGCCGTCGGTCGGCATCCTGCTCGACGCCTTCACGGCGGCATTGATCGGCTTCACGCTCAATATCGGCGCTTATACGTCGGAGATCATCCGCGCGGCCATCGGCTCGGTGCCGAAGGGCCAGTGGGAGGCCGCCTATTCGATCGGCATGACCTGGAGCCAGGCGATGCGGCGCACCATCCTGCCGCAAGCCGGCCGCGTCGCGGTACCGCCGCTCTCCAACACCTTCATCTCGCTGGTCAAGGATACCTCGCTGGCCGCCGCCATCACCGTGCCGGAGATGTTCCAGGCGGCGCAGCGCATCGTCGCCACCACCTATGAGCCGCTGATCCTCTATGTCGAGGCGGCGATCCTCTATCTGGCGATGAGTTCGGTGCTGTCTGCCCTGCAGACGCGGCTGGAAGAACGGCTCAACCGCTATGGCGGCTTCCTGGAGGCACGCTCATGATCAGCCTCACCGACATCGAAAAGCGCTTCGGCGACAATCTGGTGCTGAAGGGGGTAACGGTCGCCATCGCCGAAGGCAGCGTTACCGCGCTTGTCGGCCCGTCGGGCGGCGGCAAGAGCACGCTCTTGCGCTGCATCAACCTTCTGGAGATCCCGACATCGGGCACGGTGCGGATCGGCGACGAGTCTCTCGCGTTCCGTCCGGGCGTCAAGGTGCCGGCCGCGGACATAAGACGCCTGCGCCTGCAGACCGGTATGGTGTTCCAGAATTTTCAGCTGTTTCCGCACCGCACCGCCATCGAGAATGTCATGGAAGGACTGGTGACGGTGCTCAAATGGTCGCCCGAGCAGGCGCGTGAACGAGCACTTGCCCTGCTGGAAAAGGTGGGGATGGCGCACAAGGCCGATGCCTGGCCGGCGACGCTGTCAGGCGGCCAGCAGCAGCGCGTGGCGATCGCCCGGGCGCTGGCCCCGTCGCCGAAAGTGCTGCTGTGCGACGAGCCGACCTCGGCCCTCGATCCGGAACTGGCGCAGGAGGTGGTCGATGTGCTCGGCCAGCTTGCCAGCGAGGGCACGACCATGGTGATGGCGACGCATGATTTGCGCTTGGCTTCCAAGATCGCGCGGGAAGTGGTTTTCCTCGACGCCGGTGTTGTGGTCGAAAAGGGGCCGGCGGCTGTACTGTTCGGCAATCCGGAGCGTGAGCGGACCAAGCGGTTCATCGCCACGCTGAAGCAGGAGGCGGAGAGGGAAGGCGGAGGCGAGGGTTAGGCGAGAGATTTCCGCAGATCAGACGCCCTCTGACGCCCCGCAACAAAAAACCCGGCGCGAGGCCGGGTTTTTCGAATTCAAAGGCGAAAAGGCTCAGGCAGCTTCTTCCTGCTCGGCTTCCTCATTGTCGGCCTTGGCGCCGCGCTTAGGGCCCTTGTTGAGATTGACCTCGATCAGGCGGACGGCTTCGGTTTCCGACATGCGGTTGACAGCCGCGATCTCGCGGGCCATGCGGTCGAGCGCCGCCTCGTAGAGCTGGCGTTCGGAATAGGACTGCTCCGGCTGGTTGTCGGCGCGATAGAGGTCGCGCACGACTTCCGAGATCGAGATCAGGTCGCCCGAGTTGATCTTGGCATCGTATTCCTGGGCGCGGCGCGACCACATGGTGCGCTTGACGCGGGCGCGGCCCTGCACGACCTTCAGCGCGCGCTCGACATAATCCTCTTCCGACAGCTTGCGCATGCCGATGGAGGTCGCCTTGGCGACCGGCACCTTCAGGCGCATCTTGTCCTTCTGGAAGTCGATGACGAACAGTTCCAGCTTGTGCCCGGCCACTTCCTGCTCGTCGATCGAGATGATCTGGCCGACGCCGTGCGCCGGATAGACGATGTACTCGCCGGTCTTGAAACCGTGACGTGCTCCAGTGGGCTTTTTCTGCGGGGTGATCGTTGCCATTACGCCCTGAACTCCTTGTTGTGGAACCGGCGTCCTGCCGGCCCGAACTGGTGTGACCGGGAAATCCCGATCATTAGCCGCACAACAGATGAACCCACCGGAAAGGCTGGGACCGGCAAACCGCACGATTGCGACCGCCTGGCCCAGATCGCTCTGGTCCGGATTGGGATTTTCACCTTTCAGTGATTTGGGGCGTCTGCGCCATAAATCGACGTTGTGTCACCGGCATGGTTCGCTGATGTAACACAAAAAGTCGGAAGAATCAAGGTTTTGCTACGCAAGCGAAGCCCACAGATCACCGCCGCCTGTCAAGGCGGTTCATGTGCCGTGCCTCTTACGCAGCGTCATACCAGTCTGAACAGTAGCGCTGTCAGTCGCCTTCGCCAGGTTCGGCGGAGAAATATTTCTCGAACTTGCCGGCCTCGCCGTCGAAGGTCTTGGCGTCGACCGGCGGTTCCTTCTTGGCGGTGATGTTAGGCCATTTCTCGGCATATTCGGTGTTGATCTGCAGCCATTTGTCGAGACCGGGCTCGGTGTCGGGCTTGATCGCGTCGGCGGGGCATTCCGGCTCGCAGACCCCGCAGTCGATACACTCGTCGGGATGAATGACGAGCATGTTCTCGCCTTCGTAGAAACAGTCGACCGGACAGACCTCGATGCAATCCATGTATTTGCATTTGATGCAATTGTCGGTCACGACATAGGTCATCGGTCGGCTCCGGAACGTCCCAGCTTTATTGGGCTTTTTCCGTCACGTAACGCCTTTGCCCGCCGCTTGCAAGGGCGGCCATACCCGCTTGGGCCGGGGTTTTCGGAATGAAATTCCAGACTGCGGAGCACAGCAGGGGGCGGTGACGTCTCGCGGAGCGTCTGTTTGCCGGGTTCCGTTCCGTCCTGCGTCCGTCGCGCCCGAAAACCGCCAACCGCGCTCCCGGCGGCAAGCCTCAATCCTCGCCAAGCAAGCGGTCGGTCTGGCGGCGCTCTCTTTTGGTCGGACGGCCGCTACCGGCCTCGCGCAGCGCCGGAATCGCATCCGGAAGCGCCTCGCCCTTCGGTGCGGGCGGTGGCGACATGTCCTCATAGAGGGTGCGGGCCTCTTCTGCCGGGCCGCGCCGCACACCCGCGCCGAGCACCTTCCAGACGAAAATGCGCTGGTCGAGCGTGATGGTCAGCACATCGCCGGGCTTGACCAGATCGGAGGCCTGCGCTGCTTTGTCGCGATTGATCCGCACGCGGCCGGCGACGACCAGCTTGGCCGCCAGCGAGCGCGATTTTACCACGCGCGAGAAGAACAGCCATTTGTCGATGCGCTGGCGACCTTCAGCAACCATCGCGGCGCCGAGCTTATTTCTTCAGTTGGTCGCGCAAGGCGGCGAGCTTGGCGAAGGGCGAGTCCGGATCGAAGCGGACCGGACGCTCCTCGCGCGGCTTCGGCTGGAAGGCGGGCTTGCCGCCCCTGTTCCCGTCGGCACCGCTCTTGCCTTCCGGCCTGCCGCCCTTCCAGTCCGGTCGGCCCTCGCGGCGGTCGGGACGCTCGCCCTGCGGACGGCTGTCACGGCGCTGTTCGCCTTCGCCCTGCGGCTTGGGCTTGAACTTGGAACGATCGAAGCGCGGCTTGCCGGCGCCGTCACGCCGCCCTTCATGGGCAGGGCGCTCGCCAGGTGCGCCTGGTGTCTGTGCGGCGGCACTCGCCGGTGCATCGCGCCGGCCCCGCGCCTGCCCATTTTGCGGGCGATTGCCGCGGCCCTCACGATGACGCGGGCGCTGGTCGAAGCGAGCCTGCCGCCACAGCAGGATCGGCTTGGGCGCTTCGGCTTCCGGCGCGGCCTCGGCGGTCTCACCCTCCCCCTCTTGGGGAGGGTCGGCGCGCAGCGCCGGGGTGGGGACAGCGCCAGCGCTTTCAGCACTGCCGGCATCGTCGGCGCTGTCACCCCCGCCCGCGTCGCTTCGCGCCGCGACCTCCCCCATCGAGGGGGAGGTAAGGGCGTCGGCGCTTTCGGCGGCGGCAACAGGCTGGTTTTCTACGATCTCCGCAGATTCTGCCTGTGCGGGCTCGGCAGGCAACTCAACCACGGCCTCGGCTGTCGGAGCTTCTTCGTGCGTTGCCTCAACTGGTGCGGCCACGGGCTCTTCCGCGGCGGGCTCGGCTTCAACGGTATCGGCGGCAGGGGTTTCGGATGCCGGATCCACAGCGATGGCCATATCAGACGCAGGTTCCGAACCTTCGACGGACGCTTCCGCTGCAACATCCGTAGCCGCGCCTTCGGCGGCCTTTGCGCGTGCGGCTTCCTCCGCCGCGAGCTTGGCGGCGGCGGCTTCCCGCGCGGCATTGTCCTGTGCCTCGATCCGTGCCTTGACTTCCGCCGCCGGCTTCGGCTCGGCGCGATAGCCCAAACCCTTCAGGATCTCTTCCATGTCGTCGGCGGTGGCGCCAAGGATCGACATCATCGGCGGCGTCACCATGAAGGACTGGCCGTCATAGGCCCCATCCGGACGCTGGCCGAGGCCAGGCTTCCAGTTGGTCGCCGGGCGGATCAGGTCGGCCAGCCGCTCCAATATGTCGATGCGTACGGCGCGGCGGCCGAGATTGCGGTAGCCGGCGAGCTTGTAGAAGGCCTTGTCGAAGGCCGGGTCGATGACCACCGAGGTGCGGCCCGACGCCAGCGCATGGACGACGTCGCCAAAGCCGGGCTTGTCCTTACCGTCATTCTTCAGCGCCCACAGCAGCGTCACCAGCCCGGCGGGTGCCGGCTTGATCAGCGCCGGGACGAAGACATGGTAGGCGCCGAAGCGCACGCCCAACCGGCGAAGGGCGGCTCGGCCCTCCTGGTCGAGGGACTTCATCTCCTCGGCGATGTCGCGGCGGTTGATGAGGCCGAAATTCTCGACCAGCTGGAAGGCAATGCCGCGGCCGATGCCGGAAATCTGGTCGGCATTCTTCAGATCGACCAGCGGCTTCAACAGCGACTCGATCTGGAAATTGACGAAACGTTCGGCACGCGCCGCGACTTTGTCGCGCGCCGGCCCGGTCAGCTGTTCGTCGGCCAAAAGCACGAGGCGCGGCTTCAGCGCATCCTCGCCGGAGACCAGTGTGCCGATCGGCGCGCCGATCCAGCGCAGCGTGCCGTCCGAGCCAAGCGCGAGGTCGCCATTGGCGCAGGCGCCGAAGCGTTCGGCACGCGCCTCGAACTCGGCGGCCAGCGCCTTCTGGGCGGCCGTGCGCACGGCCTTGGCGTCTTCGCCGCCGGCGCTCTGGTCGGCGGTGAAGCGGAACCCTTGCAACTCGCCGACATGGTGGCCTTCGACGAGGACGGTTCCGGTAGGACTAATTTCGGCTTCAGGCATGGTATTTTCTCTAAGGCGCCGCATGAGGACGGAAGTCCTGCGGTCTACGAAGCGTTTCGTCAACCGCTCATGCAGCGCATCCGACAATCTGTCTTCGATTTCACGCGTCTTTTCCTGCCAGTGTGCCTGATCGGCCAGCCAGTCAGGCCGGTTCGACACGAATGTCCAGGTGCGGATCTGGGCTATGCGGTGCGACAGCGTGTCGATGTCGCCCTCGGTGGTGTCGGCGCGGCGCACCTGCTCGGCCATGTAGTTCTCGTCGACATGGCCATGCCGGGCGAGGTCCATGTAGATCGACGCAATGAGGTCGGCATGCTGGGCCGGGGCGATCTTTCGGTAATCGGGAAGCGCGCAGGCCTCCCACAGCAGCGCCACGCGTTTGGCGTCTGTGGCTAGCGCGCGGATGTCCCCGTCGCGCGACAGATATTCGAGCGCCTGGGCATCCACCGCCGGCAGCGCGCGCGTCAAGCCTTCGACTGGCGCGTTGGTCTCGATCGAGCGCTTCAGCGCATCGAGGCTGGCAAAGTCGAAATGCGCGGTGCGCCACTGCAGCACCTTCACCGGATCGAAATCATGGCTCTCGATCTTGTTGACCAGCTCCTCGTCAAGCGGATCGACCTGGCCGGTGACGCCAAAAGTGCCGTCGCGCAGATGCCGGCCGGCGCGCCCGGCGATCTGGCCGAGTTCGGCCGCTGTCAGGTTGCGATACTGGTAGCCGTCGAATTTGCGGTTCTGGGCGAAGGCGACGTGGTCGAGATCGAGGTTGAGGCCCATGCCGATGGCATCGGTGGCGACGAGATAGTCGACATCGCCGGACTGGAACAGCGCCACCTGGGCGTTGCGGGTGCGGGGCGAGAGCGCACCGAGCACGACGGCCGCTCCACCCTGCTGGCGCCGGATCAGCTCGGCGATGGCATAGACCTCGTCGGCGGAGAAGGCCACGATTGCGGTGCGCCGGGGCAGGCGGGTCAGCTTCTTGGACCCAGCATAGGCCAGATGCGACAGCCGTGGGCGTCTCACCACCGAGACGCCCTTCAGCAGGCGCTGGAGGATGCCGTGCATCGTGGCCGCGCCGAGGAGCAGCGTTTCCTGGCGGCCGCGCAGATGCAGGATGCGGTCGGTGAAGATGTGGCCGCGCTCGAGGTCGCCCGCGAGCTGCACCTCATCGATGGCGACGAAGGCGGCGTCGGTCTCGCGTGGCATGGCTTCGACGGTGCAGACCGAGTATTTGGCGCCTGGCGGCTGGATCTTCTCCTCGCCGGTGACCAGCGCGACCTTGTGGGCGCCAACTTTTTCACAGACGCGGCTGTAGACCTCGCGCGCCAGCAGCCTGAGCGGCAGGCCGATGACGCCGGTTTCGTGCGCCACCATGCGCTCGATGGCGAGATGGGTCTTGCCGGTGTTGGTCGGCCCAAGCACGGCGGTCACGTCGCGGCCCGACAGGATCAGCGGCTGGGTGTGTTTCGGCTGGATGTTCATCGGCTCGGAAATAGGGCTTTCTGGCCTCTCATTGTCGGGACGTGCCCCGGACGGCGCGTATGACAGGCGACACATAGGGATTTCGAGCGCGAAGCGAAAGCGGAATGTTCCGCCGGCGGCTCGAAGGTGTCTGTGTGAAACTCCCGGTCGGTCGCTGATTAACGGATGGAACGAGTCTGGAACGAATCAGCGACGAATCGCTGACTCTTCCAGATTCAGCTTTTGTTCACGGCTACATATGGATTTTGTGACCATGAGTCTCACCACATGCTGAATCGTCGAACTGGCCCATTTTATGCAGGGCGAGCTTTGCCGTTAACCTTTGCCAGGAAACGAAGAAAGCGGTGCGACACGCTTCGCTCAACATTGTGAAATTGTTAATCTTTCTGAATCTGGCATTAAGGAACCGCAGGCGATTCCGGCCCTATTAACATTAACTTCCGCTCAAACCCGGAACGAATCGGCGACAAACCGGCGCCAGCGGTATTTTCCCTTTTTGTTCCGCCAATATCGGTGTTGTGAACAGCTTATGCACCGGGAATCCACAGGTTTGGCCACCGGTTTCGCACCGAGGGTCCCGCCGCCATTAACCTTGCGGATTGGGGATTGCGCTGCGGCGAAGACAGGCCTCAGCGTCAATTCGCAAACGGACCGGTTTCCCGATCCGTTTGTCGCCAGTGCGAGGCCGTTGGCCTCGGCGACGTGTCAGACGAAATACTGGCCGCCGTTTGCGGTGAGGGTCGAGCCGGTGATGAAACCGGCCTCTTCCGAAGCGAGGAAGACGACGCAGCGCGCGATCTCTTCCGGTTCGCCGAGGCGGCCGACGGGGATCTGCGGCAGGATGCGCTCGTTGAGCACCTTCTCGTCGATCGCCTTGACCATTTCGGTGGCGATGTAGCCGGGGCAGATGACGTTGACGGTGATGCCAGCGCGAGCCCCTTCCTGCGCCAGCGCCTTGGAGAAACCAATGTCGCCGGCCTTGGCGGCAGAATAATTGACCTGACCGGCCTGGCCCTTCTGGCCATTGATCGAGGAGATGGTGATGACGCGGCCGAACTTGCGGTCACGCATGCCGCCCCACAGCGGGTGCGTCATGTTGAAGACACCAGACAAATTGGTGTCGATCACCTCTTTCCACTGCTCACGCGTAATCTTGTGGAACATGGCGTCGCGGGTGATGCCGGCATTGTTGACCAGCACCGAGACCGGGCCGAGGTCGGCCTCGACTTTTTTGATGCCGGCGGCACAACCGTCATAGTCGGCAACCGACCATTTGTAGACCGGGATGCCGGTCTCGGCCTTGAATTTCGCCGCCGCGTCGTCGTTGCCGGCGTAGTTCGCGGCGACCGAATAGCCGGCGGTCTTCAAAGCGATCGAGATCGCCGCACCGATGCCGCGCGACCCACCCGTGACGATTGCAACCTTGGTCATGCTTTTCCCCTTTTGGATATCGCCCTGTTGGCGGGCTTGGCAGGCACTGGATATGGAACGGGCGGCTAAAGCGCGTCGCCTGACGTAAATTCAGGCGCTGCGCTTAGCTCTTTTTCTTGATGCATGTCGGTCTCCCAAAACCGCTGCGCACTTTTGGGCGACGTGCATTGACGCCGCCCGTTCGTTGATTTGTCAGAGCGCTTCCAAGCACATGGCGACGCCCATGCCGCCGCCGATGCACAGGGTGGCAAGACCCTTCTTGGCGCCTCTGCGGCGCATCTCGTAAACCAGGGTGTTGAAGATGCGGGCGCCCGAGGCGCCGATCGGATGGCCGATGGCGATAGCGCCGCCATTGACGTTGACGATCGAGGGATCCCAGCCCATGTCCTTGTTGACGGCGCAGGCCTGCGCCGCGAAAGCCTCATTGGCCTCGACAAGGTCAAGATCACCAACCGACCAGCCGGCCTTTTCCAGGGCCTTGCGCGAGGCGGGGATGGGTCCGGTGCCCATGATTGCCGGATCGACGCCAGCGGTTGCCCAGGACGCGATGCGCGCCAGCGGAGTGATGCCGCGCTTGACGGCTTCCGCTTCGCTCATCAGCAGCGCGCCGGCCGCACCGTCATTGATGCCGGATGCGTTGGCGGCGGTCACGGTGCCGTCCTTGTCGAAGGCCGGCTTCAGCTTGGTCATGGCGTCGAGCGTCGCGCCGTGGCGGATGTATTCGTCCTGGTCGACGACGGTGTCGCCCTTCCTGCCCTTGATGGTGAAGGCGACGATCTCGTCCTTGAACTTGCCGGCCTTCTGCGCGGCCTCGGCCTTGTTCTGCGAGGCCAGCGCGAACTGGTCCTGATCATCGCGGGTGATCTGGAACTGGCGGGCGACGTTTTCGGCGGTGTTGCCCATGTGGTAGCCGTTGAAGGCATCCCACAGCCCGTCCTTGATCATGGTGTCGATCATCTTGTAGTCGCCCATCTTGACGCCGGCGCGCAGGTGCTCGGCGTGCGGCGACAGCGACATCGATTCCTGGCCGCCGGCAATGATCACCTTGGCGTCGCCGGTGGCGATCTGCTGCATGCCGAGCGCAATGGCGCGCAGGCCCGAGCCGCACACCTGGTTGAGGCCCCAGGCGGTGGTCTCCTTCGGCAGGCCGGCGATGATCGAGGCCTGCCGGGCCGGGTTCTGCCCTTGAGCGGCGGTCAGCACCTGTCCGAGGATGACCTCGTCGACCTCGGCCGCTTCGACGCCGGCACGCGACAGCAATTCCTTGATGACGATGGCGCCCAGTTCATGGGCGGGCGTGGCGGCGAAAGCGCCGTTGAAGGAACCGACGGCCGTGCGCGCGGCGCTGGCAATGACGATGGAATCGGACATTTTGTTCTCCAGACCTCAAGCTGATGTTCTGTCGTTGAGGACTTTTCTTGCCCTTTCCCAATCTCAAGTCAAACCGGAAATCGGCATGGCGCGCATGCGTCGCAAGCAGAGCGCGCGTCGCCGCGGCGGTCGTTGGTCCGTTGCTGCGCAGCATATTTTTGCCCGCTATGCAGCATTATGTGATCCCGCACTGCACAAACCGCTTGGAATTATGAGGCTTTTGCGCATATCCTCAAAAAGGGCGCAATCGTTACCGGCTGCTTACTCAGGCGCGCCGGTGTCCGGGGAGGATGCAGATGGCCGCGAAAGACGATCCGATCATTATCAAGAAATACGCCAATCGCCGCCTCTACAATACGGGCACGAGCACCTATGTGACGCTCGAGGATCTGGCCGAGATGGTCAAGAAGGGCGAGGAGTTCACCGTTCAGGACGCCAAGACCGGGGACGACATCACGCATCCGGTGCTGACCCAGATCATTTTCGAGCTGGAGAACAAGGAGGGGCAGAACATGCTGCCGATCCCGTTCCTGCGCCAGCTGATCGCTTTCTACGGCGACCAGATGCAGATGATCGTGCCGAGCTTCCTTGAACAGTCGATGATCGCCTTCTCCAAGGAGCAGGAGCGGTTCCGCGAGCAGATGAAGGGCGCCATCGGCAAGTCGCCATTGGACGTGATGAAGATGGCGACGCCGATGAAGGCGCTGGAGGAACAGACGCGCCGCAACATGGAAATGTTCCAGAACGCAATGCGGCTGTTCACGCCATTTCCGCCCGCGGGCTCGGCACCGGCCGCGGCCCCCGCCGAACCGGCCAGGAAGGAAGCGCCGGAAAAGCCCGACGATCTGCAGCAGCTGAAGGACCAGATCGCGGCCATGCAGCGCAAACTCGACACGATGTCGTAAGGCGCCTGGAGCCGTTCAGCGTTCGGTTGAATCGTGGACCCGTTTTAACTCTTTGCTTTTGCGCAATTCCGGACGGAAGACCGCTACGCACTTTTCCTGGATTTGCTCTAGCGCTCACACGCTGGACGGCAACAATCCCTCATAGCGGCCGCGCGGTCGGATGATGCTGCCGCTCACGATCTGTTCGACCATATGCGAGGCCCAGCCGACGCTGCGTGCGAGCGCGAACAGCTGAAACGGTGCATCGCGCGGCAAGCCGAGGCCGCGCGTCAGCACGGCCAGGGCAAAATCGATGTTCGGTCGGGCGCCGGTCGCGGCAATGGCGGCGGCTACCAGCGACCGCAATGTCTCGTCGGTGTTGTCGATGGCCGCCAGCAGTGCCGTGGCCCGGGGGTCGCCCTCGGGATAGAGCTGATGGCCGAACCCCGGCAGCGGCCGGTCATGGCCGAGCCAGCGCCGGATCGCGGCATCGGCGCCGTGTCGTGCCGCATCTTCCGCGAGTTGCATCACCGCCTCGCCGGCGCCGCCGTGGCGCGGGCCGGACAGTGTCGCCAGGCCTGCCAGCAGGCAAGCAGCGGGCGAGGCTCCCGTGGATGCCGCGACGCGGGTGGCAAAGGTCGATGCGTTGAGTTCGTGGTCGGCGAGCAGGACAAGGGCACGGCGGATCGCTTCCGCGCCGCCATCATCGACCGACCAGCCCCGTGCCAATCGCCGATGGACCGGATCCGGCCCCGCCGAGGCACCGAGGGCGCCCGCCACAACGCCGATTGCCCGTGCGGCGTCGGTGCACAGCGAGGCGGCGCTGCGTCCAAGCGAAGGCCGCCCCTGGCCGGCAAGCAGGGCAAGCTGCGCAAAGGCCGGGGCTCGACCGAGCTGGCCTGACGCATCCGGCGCCGGTGCTTCGAAACGGACCGGTTCAGGCAGGGCCCAAAGCAGGGCGGCGGTCTCTTCCAGCGTGGCATGGTCGGACAGCGCAACGGCGTCCCGGCCCCGATAGATGAGGTGACCGTGCCACACGGTGGAGATCGAGGTGACGATCGACGGCTCGCCCCAGGCGATGGCGCTTTCGGCGATGGCCGAGGGGCTGCGCCCGCGCGCCCGGCGGGTTGCCAGCGCCGCGATATCGTCGGCCCGATATTCGCTGCGGCGCGGATCGGCGCGGTCCGGGCGCATGCCGATGCGCCCGCGGCTGACATAGGCGTAGAGCGTCTGCGGCCTCACCTGAAGCCTTTCCAGCGCCTCTTCCCGCGACAGCCATTCGGACATATCGAGCCCTGATGTTGATTCTATTGATCAAGATTGATGCTTATGCCGCCCATCCTTATCTCCCATCGGGAAAAGCTTCAAGGAGACAAGGCCATGGCGAATGGGCTCGATGATGTGGTGGCGGCTGAAACCGTGCTGTCCGACGTGGATGGTCTGGGTGGCCGCCTGACGATCCGGGGTCATTCCCTGCCGGAACTCGCCGGGCGATGGAGCTATCCGCAGGTCGTGCATCTGCTGCTGGACGGGTTCTTCGACGATTTGCCTGGTGACGCCGATCTGGCGGCGAGACTGGGCAAGGCGCGCATCGAGGTGTTCGACCGGCTCCTGCCTTCGCTGCCCCTGCTGGCCCCGCTTGACGTCTACAGCGCCATGCGCGCCGGCATGGCGCTGCTGCCGGATGGTGAGACGCTGGCGGATGCCTTGCTGCTGATCGCGGCACCCGCCGTGCTGACGCCGGCGCTCCTGCGTCTGGGACGCGGCGAGCAGCCGATCGCTCCAGACAGCAAGGCCGATCATGCCGCCGACATGCTGCGGATGCTGAGGGGTTCCGATCCTTCGCCTGATCTTGCCAAGGCGCTCGACACCTATCTGGTGACCGTCTGCGACCACGGCCTCAATGCGTCGACCTTCGCCACCCGCGTCGTCGCTTCGACATTGGCCGGCCTGACATCGTCGGTGCTGGCAGGCCTAGGCGCGCTGAAGGGGCCGCTGCATGGCGGCGCGCCCGGCCCGGTGATCGAGATGCTCGATGCCATCCAGGCGCATGGGGACGCGGCCGTCTGGCTGCGCGACGAGATCGCGCGTGGCGAGCGCATCATGGGCTTCGGCCATCGCATCTACCGCGTGCGCGATCCGCGCGCCGATGTGCTGAAGGCGGTCGTTCGCCAGCTTGGCGGAGAGGGCGAAACCGGCCGCCGGCTGGCCTTCGCGGAGACGGTCGAGCAAACGGCGCTCGAGGTGCTTCGGATCGCCAAGCCGCAGCGCTCGCTGCAGACCAATGTCGAGTTCTATACAGCGCTGGTGCTGGAAGCGGCGGGTTTCCCGCCGCGATCCTTCAGCAATGTCTTTGCCGCGGGGCGCGTGGCCGGCTGGGTCGCGCATGCGCGCGAGCAGCAGACGACCGGACGCCTGATCCGTCCGCAGTCACGCTATGTCGGCCCGGTGCCGGATCTCGTCGCCTAGGCTCCATGTCGGTTTCGAACAGAACGCCTCTTCGCGTTGAAGCGGAGGGCTTTTCCGCATGGCTGAAAATTTCATGTGATCACGCGACCGTGTTCGTGTTCTTGCCTTGGTCCATCCTTATATGCTGCACTGCAACATAAACTGCCGGCAACCGCATCCTTTCGACGACGTTGGGGCATGCTGGATCATCAGGATGACAGGGACGCCATGACGAAGAACGGCAAGGCGGAGGAAAAGAAGAAGATCAACATCGCCCTTCAGGGCGGCGGCTCGCACGGGGCCTTTTCCTGGGGCGTGCTCGACCGGCTGCTGGAGGATGGGCGGCTGGAGATCGCGGCTGTCTCCGGCACCAGCGCCGGCGCCATGAACGCGGTGGCGCTGGCCGATGGTTTTGTCAGAGGCGGGGTCGAGGGCGCGCGCAAGAAGCTTGACGATTTCTGGCGCGCGGTGGCGGCGAAGGGCCGCTTCAGCCCGGTGCAGCGCATGCCCTGGGATGTCGCCTGGGGCAACTGGTCGATCGAGAACACGCCCGGCTATGTCTTCTTCGACACCATGTCTCGAGTGTTCTCGCCCTATGTCGCCAATCCGCTCGGCCTCAATCCGCTGCGCGATGTGGTGGCGCGAGAGATCGATTTCGGCAATGCCCGCGCCTGCAAGTCGATCGAACTGTTCATCTCCGCCACCAATGTCGAGACAGGACAGTTGCGGGTATTCTCCGACGGCGAGATCGACCTCGACACGGTGATGGCCTCGGCCTGCCTGCCGCAACTGTTCCGCGCCGTGGAGATCAAGGGTGTGCCCTATTGGGATGGCGGCTATGGCGGCAATCCGGCGCTTTACCCGTTCTTCAAGACGGCGGCGACCGAGGACGTGCTTCTGGTGCAGATCAACCCTGTGGTGCGCGAGGGGACGCCCAAGAGCGCCAACGAGATCCAGAACCGAATCGACGAGATCACCTTCAATGCCGGGCTGCTGCGCGAATTCCGCTCGATCGCCTTCGTCAAGGAACTGATCGCCGCCGGCCGGCTGCCGCATGGCGAATATCGCGACATCCGCATGCACCGCATTGATGCCGATGAGGCGTTCAAGGACCTGTCGGCCTCGTCCAAGATCAACGCCGAATGGGCGTTCCTGACCTATCTGCGCGACCTCGGCCGCACCGCCGCCAGCGACTGGCTGGAGGAGAACTATGATGCCGTCGGCAAGCATGCAACGCTCGATCTCTCGGGCGAACTGGACGACGGTTTCAAGCCGGTGCGCGGCCCGGCGCCTGGTCGGCGGGTCAAGGAGTTTCTTGCCGCACGCAAGACCCCGGAAGCAGAACGCCGCCGGGCCTGAACCCATCAGCCGCCAAAGAGCGCGATAGCCGGGCCGCCGTCCGGCACTGCCCGGTTGTCGCGCGAGGGGTGCCGGATCGATCAGGACCATCGGCGAGGTTTTCCGGATCCGCGTAGCGTCCATGGACAATGGGCAAGTGACAACCAGCGCGTGTGATGATCACATCATCATGCTGACGCCTGCTGCCACCGACACGCCAATGCTGCCGCGCACCGTCACGCACTGCTGCCGGGAAATGATGAGCGGATCGGTCGACACCAGGCTTGCGAATGGCACGGAGTTTCCGCAGCCGCGCCGTGGTCAACGCCATGTCGCTGGCTTCGGGCCGCGGTGATCCGACACACCCCATTGCCGGGCGCGTTGACGTTCTTGATGGTAGGCTAAACGTTGACGGACGGCTTGGCGCAAATCCCAACTTGAGTGGCATGTCCCGCCATTTTTGCGAGCAATTCCAATTTGTTGGTTGGGATCGCCGTTGCCGAAATCTGATAGCGTTCGCCGATCGGAAATGATCCGGCCCGTCGACCGAAATCCACATCCCGATCAAAAGCCCGCGCAAGATGGCGACGGTTCCGCGGGAATGCGGTGCTGCCCCGTTGGCAATGACAGAGCGGTCATTCGGGGCAGGAGATGAGGGGCGGACCGTGAGCCGACTGTGTGTCGGCCGAGCAGGTATTTTAGCGGATCAAGAACAGTATCGCGGCGGTCACACCTTTGTCCGGCTACGCAATGCTGCTGCAACTTTCGCACTATATCGCGGTGCGACTTTGATGTAGAAAGCGCGCTCGCCGTTCACGGCAAATTGAACAGGGTCAGGCGCGCACCCATATCGGCGACGCGCCCGCGCTGCGGAGGCGCGGTGCTGGCCGAACCCGCAACGGAAAAATGACGATGCCGAGAATCAGGTTTCACAAGCTTGCAGCCATTGTTGTGCTCATTGGCTTCGCAGCCTGGATGGCGACAGGCGAGTTCTCGTCGGTCGGCAGCGTCGCGGCGAACAAGGCCAAGGCAGCCGAAGTCGAGCAGGGCAAGGCGCCGGACGCAGGCAAGCCGAAGACGGTAGCCGAGCCGAAGGCGCCGCTTCGCACGGTCGCCGTGGTGACGCCGCCGCGCAAGACTTATGCACGCGCCATCCGTATCTCCGGGCTAACCGAGGCCGACAAGCGCGCGGTGCTTGCAACGCGCGTCGCCGGCGTCATCGACAAGCTGCCGGTGAAGCAGGGCCAGCACGTCAAGACAGGCGATCTGGTGCTGATGCTGGCGGCGGAGGAGAAGATCTCGATGGTCGACAACGCCAAGCAGCTTGTGGCGCAGCGCAAGGCAGAGCTCGATGCCGCCGAGCGGCTGGCCAAGACCGGCAATTTGCCCAAGCTGCAGCTTGACACCGCTCGCTCGAACCTCACCCAGGCGCAGTCCCAGCTCGATACCGCGCAGGCCGAACTCGACCGCAACGAAGTCAAGGCGCCGTTCGACGGCGTCATCGACCGGGTGCCGGTGGAACTCGGCAGCTCCGTCATGCAGGGCGGCGAGGTGGCAACCATCCTCAAGCTTGATCCGATCATCGCCCGTGGCGAAATCAGCGAGCGCGATCTCGGCTACCTCAAGCTAGGTGACAAGGCCAGCGTGCGGCTGGTCAACGGCCAGACCGTCGAAGGCACCGTGCGCTACATCAGCCGCGATGCCTCGTCGGCGACCCGCACCTTCCGCGTCGAAATCGCCATCCCCAATGCCGATGGCAGCGTTCCCGCCGGCATGACCGCAGAGATCGGTCTCAGCGCCTTGCCGACCGACGCGATCATGCTGCCGCGTTCGGTAGTGACGCTCGGCGACAAGGGCGATCTGGGCATCCGCGCCGTGGGCAAGGACAACAAGGTGGCGTTCTTCCCGATCGACCTGGTCGACGACACGCCGACCGGGCTCGTGCTTGGCGGCATCCCGGCCGATGCGCGCATCATCGTTGCCGGTCAGGAACTGGTGAAGGAAGGCGATGAGGTCAATCCGGTCGAGGCAGACCAGGCGACCATCAACAAGCTGATTGGCGAAGCCACCGCCGGTACCCAGTAGCGCGACGTCAGCGCGGCGGACTTGTCCGGCGCCTGGTCAGTTCGCCGCTCCGAAGAAAACAGCAGGTCCAATTCATGGATATCGTCAGACTCGCAATCAACAATGCCCGCCTGACCATCTCGGTGCTGGTCTTCCTTCTGCTTGCCGGCTGGGTCGCTTATCAGTCGACGCCGAAGGAAGCGGAACCCGACGTTCCGATTCCGATGATGTATGTCAGCCTGGTCTACCAGGGCATTTCGCCGGAGGATTCCGAACGGCTCCTCTTGCGCCCGATGGAAAGCAAGCTGAAAAGCCTGAAGGGCCTCAAGGAAATGCGCTCGGCCGCCTTCCAGGGCGGCGGCTATGTGCTGATCGAGTTCCAGCCACAGACCAACCTGGCGACGGCGCTGCAGGATACACGCTCCAAGGTGCAGGACGGCAAGGCCGACCTGCCGCAAGCGGCCGAAGAACCTGTCGTCACCGAGGTCAACGTTTCCGAATTCCCGGTGCTCGTCGTCACGCTATCCGGCGAACTGCCCGAGCGCGTGCTGGCCGCCGCGGCGCGCGAACTGCGCGACCGCATCGAGGAAGTGCCCGGCGTTCTCGAAGGCTCGCTGCAGGGCTCGCGCGACGATCTTGTCGAGGTCGTCATCGATCCGATGAAACTGTCTTCCTATGGCTTGCAGCTCGACCAGCTGATCGGCGCCGTCGGCGCCTCGAACAGCCTCGTCGCCGCCGGCAATATCGAAGGTTCGCAGGGCAAATACGCCGTCAAGGTGCCGTCCCTGATCGAAACCCCCGAGGATGTGGCGGCACTGCCCGTGGTCGCCGGCCCCAATGCCGTGGTGCAGGCGAAGGACATCGCGACGATTCGCTCGACCTTTGCCGACGCCACGACGATCACGCGTCTCAACGGCAAGCCGGCCATCGCCATCGAAGTCAAGAAGCGCATCGGCGCCAATCTGATCGACACGCTGACCAAGGTGAGGGAGGTGTCCGACGCCTTCGTCAAGACGATGCCCGAGGGGATGCACGTCACCTACACGCAGGACAAGTCGGTCTTCGTCAACCAGTTGCTCGGCGATCTGCAGAATCACGTGATGATCGCCGTGATCCTGGTGTTCATCGTCATCCTCTACGCGCTGTCGGGCCGTGCCTCGCTGCTGATTGGCCTCGCCATTCCGTCGTCCTTCCTCATCGGTATCCTGCTGCTCGCGATGATGGGCTACACGATCAACATGATCGTGCTGTTCAGCCTCATCCTGGCTGTCGGCATGCTGGTCGACGATGCCATCATCGTCACCGAATTCGCCGAACGACGCATGAGCGAAGGCATGCCGAAACAGGAAGCCTTCGCGCTTGCCGCCAAGCGCATGGCCGGTCCTGTCATCGCCGCGACCATGACGCGCATCGCCGCCTTCTCGCCGCTGCTGTTCTGGCCAGGCATCATCGGCGATTTCATGAAGTATATGCCGATCACGCTGATCGTCACGCTCTCGGCCTCGATGCTTTATGCGCTGGTTTTCGCGCCGACGCTGGGCGCGATCTTCGCCAAGGCGCCGGAGCATCACAAGGATGACAATCGCGACGGTTGGTATATGGCCGTCGTCAAGCAGGCGGTGCGCTTCCCCATTACGGTGATGGTGCTCACCGTCGTTCTTCTGGCCAGCATCTTCGTTGGCTACTCGAAGTACGGCGCCGGAGTCGAGTTCTTCCCGAGCGTCGAACCGGATTACGGACTGCTCTATGTGCATGCCCGCGGCAACCTTTCGCTCGCCGAAATGGATACGGCGACCAAGATCGCGGAAAACAGGCTGCTCGGCTGGCCGGGTGTGAAGTCCGTCTACACCCGGGTCGGCAAGTCCCAGGGCGGCGGTCAGGATGTGCCCGAGGACGTTGTCGGCGTCATCCAGTACGAGTTCATCGACTGGCGCGAGCGCAAATCGGCCAACCAGATCCTGAATGATCTGCGCGGCGTCATGGCCGGCATTCCCGGCGTCGACGTCGAGGTTCGCGTGCCGGAAGCTGGCCCGCCGACCGGCAAGCCGATCCAGATCAGGCTTTCGGCCGTCGATCCGAAGGGATTGGACGAGAAGGCGCGCGCGGTGGCGGCGCGCATCGCCAAGGTGCCCGGCGTCATCGACATTTCCGACGGCTTGCCGCCGCCCGGCGTCGACTGGGCGCTCGAGGTCGATCGTGCCAAGGCCGCCCAGTATGGCATCAGCCCGACCTCGGTTGGCACCGTTGTGCAGCTCGTCACCAACGGTCTGAAGCTGTCGGAATACCGGCCCGCCGGCGCCGACAAGGCGGTCGACATCCGCCTGCGCTTGCCGGAGGACCGGCGCACGCTGTCGACCCTCGACGAGCTCAGGGTGCAGACCTCGCAAGGGTCGGTGCCGATCTCCAACTTCGTCGTCCGCAAGGCGAAGCCGAGCGTCGGCGTCCTCAATCGCATCGACGGCGCGCGCACCGTGGTGGTGCAGGCCAACGTCGCCGCCGGCGCCCAGGTCGCCGCCGTACAGCAGGAGGTCACCAAGGCCGTCGCCGACATGGGTCTGGGCAGCGGCATCCGCTGGAAGCTGGCTGGCTCGAACGAGGACAGCGCGGAGGCCAGTGCCTTCCTAAGCAAGGCTTTTGGCGCAGCGATCTTCCTGATCTTCCTGGTGCTGCTGGCGCAGTTCAACAAGTTCACCAGCGTCTGGCTGGTGCTGTCCTGCGTGGTCATGGCGACTATCGGCGTGTTCCTCGGGCTGCTGATAACAGGCGAGACATTCGGCATCGTCATGTCGGGCATCGGTGTCATCGCGCTGGCCGGCGTGGTGGTGAACAACAACATCGTGCTGATCGACACTTATGACCGGCTGCGCGAAGAGGGTTGGGACAAGATGGATGCCGTGCTGCAGACCTGCCGCGAGCGTGCGCGACCGGTGGTTCTGACCGCGGTGTCGGCGATCCTGGGTGTGCTGCCGATCGCCTTCGGCCTCGGGCTGGAAATCTTCCATCACGAGACGACGATCAACGCACCGTCGACGCAGTGGTGGATATCGCTGTCCTCGGCGATCGTCTTCGGCCTGTCCTTCGCCACCATCCTGACACTGGTGGTGACGCCGTCGATGCTGATGGTGTTCACCCGCGCCAAGGTGAAGCCTGGCGCCAGGCGCGGCTGGTTCAGCCGGCTGTTGCGGCGCGGCAAGGGCGAGATCCCATCGGACGCGCCGACAGCGGAGGCGGCCACCGAGCCGGCCATCGCCTTCCCGAAGGCCGCCGAATAAGCAGGCTTGCCGATCTGACCGGCAAAGGCCGCACGGAACATCCGGGCGGCCTTTTGCATTTTGTCCTCACGAGCAATGCGAAGCATCGTCTCGGGAGCAATGCAGAGCGGGGATTTCGTCATGCCGATCATCACCATTGTCATCATCGTCCTGATCCTTGTGCTTATCGGTGCGGTGCCGGCCTGGCCGCATTCGCGCTCCTGGGGATACGGACCTTCGGGCATAGTCGGTGTGGTGCTGGTGGTGGTTCTGGTGCTGCTTTTGATGGGGCGGCTCTGAGCCGCCTTCGGTTCGAGGAGAGGCGTGGGCGAGCTTGGCCCTCCAACCTCATTCAGGCGGCGTGCAAATGGCCATTCGCGGTGGCGATGCCGATATCCTCGAGGGCTTCGGCGATAGCCTGATCGAGCGGCGTATGGGGTATCTCACCGATGATGCCTTCCAGCCGCGTCGAGGCCAGCCGATGCGGTTCGAAACGCAGATAGGACATCGAGACGATCTCGCGCCACATTGCCACGAACGGGCTGCCGGCGCGCAGCACCCACCACGCCATCGCGCTCATCTTCAGCGGCCGGCCGAGTGCTTTCTCGGCGGCGGCCTTGATTTCCAGATCGGTGACCGCGTGGCCGGGAAAGTTCAGCGCCTCGTAGGAGCCGAGCTTGTCGAGATTGCGCGCCAGCGCCACGAAGCCCACGGCGAAGTCTGGCAAATAGGCCCATTCATGCATGAGGTCGGCCGGGCCGGGCGCGGTGTAGATGCCCTTGGTCATCTTGGCGGCGACGACCAGGTCGAACCATGAGCCGCTGCCGGTGCCGCCGAAGAAGTCGCCGGCCCGCAGAAGAATGGTGCGCACCCGGCCTGCCTCGGCTTCATGGCGGAACAGCTCTTCCATGGCACAGCGGATGCGGCCCTTTTCAGTCGTCGGATGGAAGGGCGTGTCTTCCGACAGCACGGCCGGCATCGGCGAACCGTAATTGTAGATGGTACCGGGAAAGAGATGCAGCGCGTTGTTCGCATAACAGGCCGCCATGACGTTCCGCGCCATCGGCAAGCATTTGCTCCAGTCGGTGTAGATCGGGCTGAGGCCGTTGAAGACGATATCGACGCCCTCGGTGGCGCGGATCAGCGATTGACGGTCCAGCGCATCGCCGACGACCGCTGTGGCGCCTTTGAGCTCGGCCGGCACCTTGCCGGTGCGGGTGACGGCGCGGACGTCGAAGCCGGCATCGATGAAGGCTTTGGCAACCACGCGGCCGAGCCGGCCGTTGGCGCCGAGAATTGCGATCTTGGTCATGTCAGTACTCCTGGTTGGTGTTGCAGTCCGTATCGCTGTTTGCATGGCGAATATGAGTGCCTCATTGATGAATTGAAATTGGCCATGAACGTAGGCTTGATATTCATTCTTGAATGGATGATATCGACTAGAACCCGATCGAGAGCTTCGTCATGGTGGCGGAAACCGGCAGCCTGTCGGCCGCAGCGCGAAAGTTATCCGCCAGTCAGCCGACGCTTGGCGGCAGATCGGGAGTTGGAGGAGGCGCTCGGCGTCACGCTGTCCCGGCGCGGGCGAAGAGGCTATGCGCTCACGGAAGCCGGGGCCACGATGTTCGAAAGCGGCAAGGCGGTCCGCGAGCAGGCGAGTGGGAAGCGGTGCGGACGGGAAACGGTATCGGCCTCGGCCAGCAACGGCTGGCCGAGCGGGATCCGCTGGTGGAGAAGGTCTGCCCGGCCTGCCGCTGCCGAACCTGCCAATGTGGCTCGCCATGCATCGCGATGTGCGCGGCAGATGCGCATCCGCCGCGTGGCGGATTTTCCCCATGAGGAACTGAAGCGCTATTCGGCGGGTGCGGGCGCGAATTCGGCCCGGTGAGCCAGTCCGGCCATCAGCAACACGACCATCAGCAAGCCCGCCATGGCGATGAAGATCGGGCCGAAGCTGAAATGCTCGGCGACGAAGCCGATCGCCGACGGCGCCACCAGAATGCCGGAATAACCCATGGTGGTGACGACGCTCATGCCGGTGCCCGACGACATGCCTTCCTGGTTACCGCCGGCCGAAAAGATGATCGGCACCATGTTGGCGATGCCGAAGCCGCAAAGCGCAAAGGCAGCGATGGCGAGCCAGGGCGAGGGCGACAGGCCGGCGACCAGCATGCCGCTGGCTGCGAAAATGGCCGAGCCGCGCAGCGTCGCCACGGCGCCGAAACGGTTGCGCACGCCATCGCCGAAGAAACGCATGATTGCCATGACGCCGGAGAAGGCGGCGTAGGCGAGACCGGCAACGGCAAGGTCGGCGCCGAGTTCCTGCCGCAGATACAGCGCCGCCCAGTCGAGCACGGCACCTTCGGAAATCATCGTCAGCAGCGCCATCAGGCCGATCAGGTAGACCAGCGAATTCGCCGGCAAGGTGAATTTGTGATGCTCGGCAGCCTGCGGCTTATGTTCGGCCACGACATGAGGCACCGCCGCCGCGATTGCCGCGAAGGCAAGCGCCGTCACCACCGCGGCGTGGGCGAGATGGCCATAATTCTGGATGGCGAAGCCGCCAAGCGCTCCGCCGGCGAAGCCGCCGAGACTCCAGAAGCCGTGCGAGGACGACATGATCGCCCGGGACAATTTTCGTTCGACGACCACCGCGTTGGCGTTCATGGCGACATCCATGCCGCCGATCGAGCCGCCGAAGATGAACATGGCGATGGCAGCCAGCGGCACGTTGGGCGCCAGCGCCACGACCAGCAGGCCGAGGCTGCCGCAGAGGCCGAACCAGCGCAGCACGGTGCGCGAGCCGTGTTTGGAGATCAGGTGGCCGCACCAGGTCATCGCGGTGACAGCGCCGGCGCCGAACAAAAGGATCAGCAGGCCGAGCGTGAACTTCGAAATGTCCAGCCGGGTCAGGAACACCGGGATCTGCGGCGCCCAACTGCCGGTCAGGAAGCCATTGGCGAGGAAAACAGCGGCCACGGCCCATCGCCCGCGAATGGCAGTCTGCATGGCGTTCGACGCGTTCATAAGGCGAATCCAGTCAGAAAATGGCTTTGCGCGGCAAATTAGATCGATTCAATTTTCAGTCAAGCACCGCGCAAAAGGAAGTGTTTGGACCAAAGGGAGCGACCAAGGGGTCGGTTTCGTTCGAGGCAGGCTGCGGCGTTGGAGGTTGGCAGAAACGCCTCTCCGGGCGAAGCAAGGAGCGAAGCGACGCGGCGCAGACCCGAGGATCCATGCCGTGACCGAGGAGCGCCGCTAGATGCAGATAGATGCAGAATGTTCCTTGGGTTGCGCCGTTACGATCATATTCTGGACCGCCGTGCTCGGCAGCCGTCACGGAATGGATTCTATGGATTCTAGGGTCTCCGCGACGTCGCTTCGCAACTGCTTCGCCCTAGAATGACGAAGCCGCGGAAGCGTTCGCTAGTGGTCCTTGGGACGCCTGGCCTCGAACTCGGCCTTCTTGGCATCCGAAGCTTCGGTTTGATTGAGCGCCTGCCAGTCGGCATAGGGCATGCCGTAGACGATCTCGCGCGACTGGTCCTTGCTGAGATCGACGCCCTCGGCATTCGCCGCCTCGCGATACCAGTTCGACAGGCAATTGCGGCAGAAGCCGGCAAGGTTCATCAGGTCGATGTTCTGCACATCGCTGCGTTCCCTGAGGTGCTCGACCAGCCGGCGGAAGGCCGCGGCCTCGAAGTCGCGCTTCTGCTCGTCATTGAGTTCGGTCATCGTAAGCTCCTTACGGCTTAAACCGGCCCGGTGCGCGAGCCGAATTGCCTGACCACATGTATATCGGCACGGCGGTCGATGGCGTCAACGATCGGGGCCAGGCGCTCGGCCCAGGCGAGGATACCCTTCTGGTCCGATATCAGATCCTGGCGGATCTCGATGAGCGCGTGGGCATAGCCGTTGACGATGGCATGCTTGAACATGGTGTCGCCGCGCAGCGCGCCGTCATAGGGTTCATTGTCGCCGACGACGAGGGTCTTATCCTCACCGAGCATATCGATCAGCGGCCGCGCAACCCGGTCGTCCCGGTCCCACAGGATACCGACGTGCCAAGGACGTTGGATCCCTTGCATGACCGGCGTGAAGGAATGCACCGAAAAGATGAACGGCGCCTGCCCGGAAGCCTGCGCGACCGAAGCGATCATGGCGGCAACGGCGTCGTGATAAGGCCGGTAAAAGCGGTCGAGCCGTCTTTCGCGTTCCTCCGGCGCCATGGGATAGTTTCCCGGCACGATCGTGCCGTCATAGAGCTGGCGAATGAGGGTCGGATCGTCCTCGCCGCGGTTGGGGTCGATCAAAAGCCGCGAGAAATTGGCGATCACCGCAGGCACGTCGAGCAAGGCGGCGAGTTCGCGCGTCACCGCCTCGACGCCGATGTCATAGGCGATATGGCGGTCGAACTCGGCAGCCGGCAGTCCGAGGCTGCCATAGTCGTCGGGCAGGTCGCGGCGGGCATGATCGGCCAGGAGCACGATGCCTCGCTTGCGGTCGCCCTCGACAAGGTCGAACGGCGCGAAAACTGTGGATCGGGTCATTGGCAGGAAATGGTCTGTTCGCTGGCTTCCGGGGAGGGTGCTATCGTCATTCCACGAAGACGACGCGTGCGCAATGCCGTTGTTTGGCCAAGGTTTCCGCCGAAATCTGGCAAGGGGCGACGGAAAGCGCGCCGGGAGCCTTCCTAAATCGATTGGAATTGGTCAAAACGGCGCGTTGACATGCGCTCGGACTTTTCCGAAAAGGGGCGCAGAGAGATGCAGATGTGGTTCTTGAGGGGTTTTCGGATGGGTTCCGCCGGCAGGCAGCGCATGCGCCCTGCCTTTGCCATGCCGCTCCTGATCCTGACCGTCGGCATGTCGGCAATGGTCATGGCTTCGCCGGCACGCGCCGATTTCCGCGTCTGCAACGCCACGCAGAACCTGGTCGGCGTCGGCATTGGCTATCGTGCCAAGGCCGGCTGGATCACCGAGGGCTGGTGGCACATTGAAGGATCGAGTTGCAAGACGTTGATCGAAGGGCCGCTGTCATCAAGGTTTTACTATCTTTATGCAGAAGACGCCGAGCGTGGTGGACGCTGGGACGGCCCGATCAACATGTGTGTGGCTGAAAAAGAGTTCAAGATCGCCGGCGTAAACGACTGCGTCGCCCGGGGCTTCCAGCGCGCCGGATTCCAGGAATATGACACGGGCGAGCAGGCAAGCTGGATGGTCCAGCTGACCGATGAGCCCGCAACGGGAGGCGCCCCAGCCACCCCGGGAATCAATAGTCAATGAGACGTAGCCGCAAGGTCAAGATCCTAGCCACAATCGGCCCCGCCTCCTCCTCCGAGGAGATGCTGAAGAAATTGTTCGAAGCGGGCGCCGATGTGTTCCGCATCAACATGAGCCACACCGATCACGAGCTGATGCGGACGCTGGTGGGCCGTATCCGCGCCGTCGAGGAAAAGGTTGGCCGGCCGATCGGCATCCTGGCCGACCTGCAGGGCCCCAAGCTGCGTGTCGGCAAGTTCGCCAATGGCAAGGAAGTGCTGACATCCGGCCAGACCTTCACGCTCGACGACAATCCCGAGCCCGGTACGTCGAACAGGGTCTATCTGCCGCACCCCGAAATCCTGAGTTCGGTCGAGGCTGGCGATCGCCTTTTGATCGACGATGGCAAGCTCGAGCTGAAGGCGGTGAAGAGCAACGGCAAGTCGATCACCTGCACTGTCGTCGCCGGCACCACGATTTCCGACAAGAAGGGCGTCAGCCTGCCCGATACCGACCTGCCAGTCGGCGCGTTGACCGAGAAGGACCGCAAGGATCTCGACGCCGTGCTTGCTACGGGCGTCGACTGGGTCGCGCTGTCCTTCGTGCAGCGGCCGGAGGATCTGGCGGAAGCGCGCAAGATCGCGCGCGGCCGGGCTCTGATCATGGCCAAGATCGAAAAGCCGCAGGCGGTTGCCAGGCTGGCCGAGATCATCGACCTGTCCGACGCGCTGATGGTCGCCCGTGGCGACCTTGGCGTCGAGATGCCGCTGGAAGCCGTGCCCGGCATCCAGAAGCAGATCACGCGCGCCGCGCGGCGCGCCGGCAAACCGGTGGTCATCGCCACGCAGATGCTGGAATCGATGATCACCGCGCCGGTGCCGACCCGCGCCGAAGTGTCCGACGTTTCGATCGCCGTCTTCGAGGGTGCCGACGCCATCATGCTGTCGGCCGAATCGGCGGCGGGCGCCTATCCCGTGGAAGCGGTGGCGATGATGAACCGCATCGCCACCAAGGTCGAAACCGACCCGACCTATGCCGGCATCATCAACGCCCAGCGCTCTGAGCCGGAAGCGACCGGGGCGGACGCGATTTCGCTGGCCGCCCGCGAAATCGCCGAAACGCTGAAACTGTCGGCGATCATCACCTATACCGCGTCCGGCACCACCGGGCTGCGGGCGGCGCGCGAACGGCCGCAGGTGCCGATCGTGGCGCTGTCGCCGATCCTCAACACGGCCAGACGGCTGTCGCTGCTGTGGGGCACGCACTGCGTCGTCTCGCCCGACGCCACCGATCTCGACGACATGGTCAACCGCGCCTGCCGCATTGCGCTGGAAGAGGAATTCGGCAAGCCGGGCGATCGCGTCATCATCACCGCCGGCGTGCCGCTCAGGACGCCGGGATCGACCAATATGCTGCGCATCGCCTATGTCGGATCGGAAGCAGCCGGCCGGTAAGCCCAGCCTTTCCTGACGGAAGCATATCTCGCGCCCTGTGCGTAGCTCACTGTGGCAGCGATACAACAGAGGCTTGGACAATGGTCCTGGCCTCTGTCTGGACACGGGCTTGCCGTGATCGCCTCTACAAGACGCGGTCGAGTGGCGCTAACAGTCGCCCTACCCGCCAGCATCTCCCATTTTGAAAGTGTACTTCAATGTCATCTCTCGTTTCGCGCGGTCGCTGCTGACCGGGCTGTCGCTTGTCGGGGTTTCGGCGATCTCGGCCTATGCCCAGATGCCCAGACAGCCGATCAGCGCGGCCAGTTCCTTCAATCCCGCGCCGCTTGAGCCGACAGCGGAAAAGGCGCCGATCGAACAGGCCGCGCCTGAAATCATGGTCCCAGCGTCACCGGACTATGCGAGCATGTACAGCGCGGTCGGGGATGGCGGCCATGCGTTGCCGGCTATACCCTTCACCAAGGTCGACGAACGGTTTCTGCGACAGATGGTCGACGATCCGACGGGCGAGAAACCTGGAACGATCGTGGTCAATACGACCGACAAGTTCCTCTGCTTGGTGCTCAAGGGTGGCAAGGCCATGCGCTATGGCGTCGGCCTGGGTCGCCAGGGCTATTCCTGGAAGGGACGTGCGATCGTCCAGTGGAAACGCAAATGGCCGACCTGGACGCCGCCTTCGGCTATGATCCGCCGGGATCGGAAGCTGGAAAAATGGCGCCAGGGCATGGAGCCCGGCGTCAGCAACCCGCTCGGATCTCGCGCTCTCTACATCTTCAAGGATGGCGTCGACACGCTTTACCGCATTCACGGGTCGCCGGATTGGAAGTCCATCGGCAAATCCGCTTCGTCCGGCTGCGTACGCATGTTCAATCAGGACGTCATGGATCTCTACGAGCGCGTTCCCGGCAAAACGCCGCTGCTGGTCATCTAGAGCGTCGGGCGAATAGGGTGAATCGTTGGGATTCCCTTTTCGACTGAAGTCTGATTCCTATGGATGCGGAGGT